>JBBQOG010000311.1:0-4478 GCA_038330665.1 Bacteroidales bacterium | reverse complement strand
GTGAACGCTCGGCTCTTCAAACAAAATGCCATCCATTTCGAACCGGCTGGAATATTGCTCTTCCAGATAATCCCCGTTCTGAAAAATCTTCAGAGTACAAACTCCCTTCCCTTCGAAAAAGGCCGTTTCCACGGAATCTCCCACCCGGGCCTGCAGATCTTCCTCCTGTCCGATAAAAACGCGGTCGATGAGAATGTCAAACAGGCAACTCTCACAAAGAGGGTAGGAGGGGTCCAGTACATCCGAAATTTTCCGGATCTCCCCGTTTTCTTCAATCCGTGAATATCCTTGCTGAACAAGCAGTCCCAGCTGAACGCGGAGGGTCCGGTCGTCGGGCTTGTGCAGCGGCGCCATGATCATTATTTGTGTGTCCGGTGGCATTCCCATGACCCGGGTCACTACATCCTGTACCTGGTGCTTATTTACCAGGCCACCGCTTATCGGTGAGTAGGTTTCCCCGATTCTGGCATATAATAACTTGAGGTAATCATATATTTCAGTAGAAGTGCCTACAGTCGACCGGGGATTCCGGGTGTTCACACGCTGTTCGATGGCAATGGCGGGGGGGATTCCTGAAATGAGATCCACATCGGGCTTGTCGAGGCGCCCGAGGAACTGACGGGCATAGGAAGATAAGCTTTCGACGTATCGGCGCTGACCTTCCGCGTATAAGGTATCAAAAGCCAGTGAGGATTTTCCCGATCCCGACAAACCGGTCACTACAATCAGCTTGTCGCGGGGTATGGTGAGATCAATGTTTTTGAGATTGTGGACCCGGGCTCCTTTGATGAGTATATTTTGCGCAGAATCAGAGCTATTTTTGGGCATGATTTTTGATAAATTTCGGGGTGTGAAGTTAGATCATTTTTATCAGGACGGAAAATTTGACACGGTGTAAAATAAATTGTGTATACTTGCGTTCTGATAATGAAACGTTAATCTTAACTAAAAGGAGGACTGTTATAGAGGGAATTCTACTTCTGTGTTAATCTTATAAAAGGAGGTAGGTTTGAAATTACATAATCTTGATGATTATGCCCTCGTAGAACAGTACGTTGCAGGTGACCAGACCTGTATCGAGGAGTTAATCAAAAGGCATAAGAATCGTGTTTACACGTATATCTTATTGATCGTAAAAAATCAGCAATTGGCTGAAGACATCTTCCAGGACACTTTCATTAAAGTTATTAAATCACTTAACAAAGGTCGGTATTATGATAAGGGGAAATTCCTTTCATGGGTTCTCCGGATCGCCCATAACCTGATCATTGACCATTATAGAAAGCAGAAGCTTTTGAATACTGTTCCTAATGAGACGGGTGACATGGACCTGTTTAATAACCGTAAACTATCCGAGCTGAATGTAGAGGAAACGATCGTTCAGGATCAGGTGATGATGGAGGTCAGGATGCTGATCGACCTTTTGCCCGATGACCAGAAACAGGTTGTCTACCTTCGCCACTATTGCGAGATGAGCTTTAAGGAGATAGCCGATCAGACCGGTGTCAGTATCAATACCGCTTTGGGCCGCATGCGATATGCGCTGATAAACATGAGAAAAATGATGAAAGACAAACAGTTAACACTGACTTTGTCGTAACAATATTGCTTTTGAGAAAGTCCCGGTTTACACCGGGGCTTTTTTTTTGTAAGATTTTTAAACCTACTCATACTATTGGCATTTTCGGGCCGTTTTATTGTCAAATAACACACTTAAAAAAAATGTCGTGCCTATGACAAACTTATCTACCCTTTTTTTTCTCGTGAACATTGAGTCAGGCCTGGAAGTGAATGGCAATATTTCGGAAGAAATCAAACTAATGGAAAATTTTGATCCAGAAGTACTGGTGGAAGCACCGGAATCCGCAGTTAGAAACATACTTGGTTTTGCCAGATCTTACACTTCGATGCCTTCGATTCTGCTCGACGAGATAGAACTTTATCAGAATTAAATACCTCCTGTTCAATAAGAAAGCTGTCCTGAGTATTCGGGGCAGCTTTTTTTTGTTTCTTATTTGGTCAGGAATAAAATGTGATTTATATTTGTGATATCAAAATGATATCAAAATGAAAAACGAATCAGGTTTTAAAGGAAAAAATGGTTTTGCCATGTTGTCCATCTGGATTCTGCTGATTGCAGGATCTGTACTGGGGATGATTTATTATCAGTCCCTGATCTATGTGTTCATACCGGTAATGCTGGTAAGCTTATTCGGAATGGTGGGTTTAGCGGTCGTTAACCCGAATGAGGCGTTGGTTCTTGTGCTATTCGGGAAGTATGTGGGTTCTATCAAGGACAACGGTTTCTTCTGGTTTAATCCGTTGATCGTAAGGAAGAAGCTTTCCCTACGTGCCCGCAACTTCGACGGGTCGCCGATCAAGGTAAACGACAGTGTGGGTAACCCGATCATGATTGGTCTGGTTTTGGTTTGGAAAGTGGAGAACACTTTTAAGGCGGCCTTTGAGGTGGATGAATTCGAGCATTTTGTTACGGTACAGAGTGATGCGGCTTTGAGAAAGCTGGCCGGAATTTATCCATACGACAACTTCGAAGATCAGAAGGCTGAGATCACACTTCGTTCGGGTGTTGAAGAAGTGAATGAGCAGCTGGCCGTTGAGCTGAGTGAGCGGTTGAATATCGCCGGCATCAAGGTAATTGAGGCTCGTATCAATTCACTTGCTTATGCTGCTGAGATTGCCGGAGCCATGCTTCGCAGGCAACAGGCTTCTGCTGTTGTGGCCGCACGGTCGAAGATTGTTGAAGGTGCTGTCGGGATGGTACAGATGGCCCTGACCCAGCTTTCGGAGAAGGGGATAATTGATCTTGATGAAGAGCGAAAAGCCGCGATGGTTTCCAACCTGATGGTAGTATTGTGTTCGGATGTATCCGCCCAGCCGATCGTGAACGCCGGAACTTTACATAATTAGGAGCTGACACGTGTCAAAAGAAGTTGTAGAGACGCATATTTGCGTCTAACTTAAAATTTGATGCGAATAATTTGGTTATGAGCAATAAAAAGTCATTCGTGCTGCGGTTGAATTCCGGGATGTATGAAGCACTCGAGACGTGGGCGGCCGATGAATTCCGCAGCACGAATGGACAATTGGAATATATTATCAGTGAGGCTCTTAAGAAGGCGGGACGGACACCGAAAATAAAGATAGAACCTGATCCGGAGCAGAACGATCTGGAAAACCCTATTTCTCGGTAAAAACATAGTGGACCAGGTTGGCGCCCATTTTCAGCGCTTTTAGTCTGGTTTCCTCGGAGTCATTGTGGACTGCCGGGTCTTCCCATCCATCACCCAGGTCGCTTTCGTACGAATAATAGCAGATCAGCCGTCCCAGCCAGATGAGTCCGAATCCCTGGGGGCGTTTGCCGTCGTGTTCATGGATTTTGGGCAGTCCATCCGGGAAGGCGTTGGGTTTCTGGTAGATCTCGTGTGAAACCGGTAATTCCATAAAGTCCAGTTCGGGGAACACTTTTTTCATTTCACGTCGCACATAAGGATCCAGGCCATAGTTATCATCGATATGCAAAAACCCGCCCCCGATCAGGTATTGTCGCAGGTTTTCCGCCTCCTGCGGGGACAACAGAAAATTACCATGACCGGTCATGTGCACAAAGGGAATCGAAAAGATATCCCTGCTGCCGGGTTCCACGGTAACCGGGTCCTTGGCAATATCGGTATGCAGGGTTTCGTTGCAGAATTTGATCAGGTTCGGCAGGGAGGTGGGGTTCACGTACCAGTCGCCACCACCGGAGTATTTCAGGAGACCGAGGTGCACGGATTGAGCGTTAAGTGTAGGGGAAAGTAAAACGAAGGCCAGCAGCAGGAATAACAATCGTGACGCGATACGCGTGACGCGTGACCTAACGGTATCTATCCTCAGCGAGTTGTCATCCTCACGAAAGTGAGGACCCCGTTCCCTTACTCTGAATCCTGCAAGGCGAGGACCCCGTTCTCTTACTCTGAGTCCTACAAGGTGAGGACCCCGTTCCTTACAGTTGGTTGGTGCACAAGCACTATATCGAAATATCATAATGATCCTGTTTTATCCCTGCAAAGGTGCTTTAATTGGGTGAAACCTCGCAACACGGGTCAAGAATATCGAAAATTTCTTACTTTTGCGCACACGATCGGAGAAATGCCAGAGTGGTCGATCGGGACGGTCTCGAAAACCGTTGAACCCTTACGGGTTCCGGGGGTTCGAATCCCTCTTTCTCCGCCAGCCCTAGCCTGTTTTGCGAACTGCGAAGCAGGCTTTTCTGTTTTCCGGGCTGCCGCCAAGCTTGCTTGGCGAGATGCCCGGAAAACAGAAAAGCTGCCTCCGCAGGAGGTTCGCAAACCAGGCTAGGGCTGGCGACCACCTCCCCCCGGCGATCATGCCGACCGGAGGGAGGCATAATCCCGGAAGTTCACACGCACCCGGCTTTGGCGACCACCTCCCCCCGTGGATCATGCCGACCGGAGGGA
>JBBQOG010000310.1:0-4483 GCA_038330665.1 Bacteroidales bacterium | reverse complement strand
CCTTGGCAATAAGGGTGGAGAACCATTTGCACTGCCCCGGGATTCTGGAACTTTGCTGGATCATTCTGCGCACAAAGGCCTCTTCACCGCCACGATAACAAAGTTCTATATTCTGCCCGCCGAAATTCTGAACTACTTTACCGACTTTCCCGGCATTTAGGTTGGAAATTTTCCGGCGTGTGGCTTGCGAAGCCTCCTCCATGCAGGAGTGAAACGGGGGATTGCAGATGGATAGGTCGAACTTTTCCCCGGGCTGAATCACTCCCTCAAAGATATCAGCCGGTTTGGGTTGCAATCGCAATTCAATTTTTCCTTTTAGTGACGGATTGGACTCCACAATTTTGCCGGCGGATTCTATTGCCACCGGGTCCACATCGACACCCACAAAACTCCATCCGTATTCCCGGTTGCCAATGATCGGATACACGCAGTTCGCCCCGACACCGATGTCGAGCACCCGGATCTGATCGCCCCGCGGGATTTCTCCACCCGATTCCACTGCAAGGAGATCGGCAATATGATGGATATAATCCGCTCGTCCCGGTATTGGCGGGCACAAATAATTATCCGGAATATCCCAGTGTTCGATCCCGTAAAAAAGTTTCAGCAAAGCCTTGTTGAGGGTTTTAACCGCCTCCGGGTTTGCAAAATCGATCGATTCGTTCTTGTACTTTAATACGATGAACGGAATCAGTTCCGGACTGTTTTCTGTGAGTGCTTTAAAGTCGTAACGGAACCTGTGTGGGTTCCGCGGATGCAATCCGGATTTTTCCAGAGTCGGTATGATAATTTTCTTTGCCATGGTGACCAAAAGTAGTCAAAAAAGACCCTCGACCGATAAATATCTTTCTCTGGTATCGTAAGCAAACGAAGTCATACGCAATTCTATGGAGACCGTTCGCTTAGAACGAAGGGATAGAATGAGTAGAATAAATACTCAAAAAATCAATTAATTTCTTTTGTATTTACGCGATTCCAAATAATGTATTATCAGGTAAATAAAGTACCCGGAGAATAGGTTTAGAACCAGGATCTCAATAAACCCGCTTCCATACACGAAGAGTATGCACAAAATAAGAAAGATGGAATTGTACAACGCCGCCTTTGTAAAGGATATATAGCGCAGGAGTTTCAATTCATCGGATTCCACCTTCCCCTTTGAAAACGAAATCAATATAATCCCGGAAAGGGCAAGGAGGAGGGTGAGCTCATCGGTAAAATTGGTTCTGGAAAACACCAGAAACCGGGTTTCCATGAAAGAGGAAACCACGGCAAAAACTGGGACGTCAAGGCGAATAGCGAACCGGTCGAAAAGGAAATACAATATGCCGGAAAGAATGATCAGGGCCAGTCCAACCCATTTGTATGCACGTGGCAAAAAGTTGAATTTCATTTTTTTATCCCTTGGTCTTCAAATTGTTTCCAAATTGAAGCAGCTTGTTTAGTGCGCCGAAACGCTGTTTGTCCGCCTTGGGCATGGTTTCATATAATTGGTCCGCCTTTTCCGTCCATTTCCGTGCCAGTGGCCGGGTTTTTGACGCCAATTGTTCTCCACTTTCAGGGAAAGCCAGATGAGTGGATTTAACATCCTTCCCGGCGGTAAGCCCGACAAGTGCTTCGGGCATATCCATCATCGGGCAGGGTTTCAGAAAGTTTTCGGAAAAGGGTTTGGCTCGCCTGAAATTTTTGAAGAAGGGGGATTTCAAGGCTTCTACCAAACTATGGTCTTTTACATTAGTATCGGAATAATGGCAGAAAGCACAGGGTTCAAGATCTCCGTTTGCATTGATATGGGCAAAATCATTGCCAGCAGCCACGCATCCAATGGCCTTGTGTCCGCTATTGGCAAAATCGATTAGCACATATCGGTGCCGTTTTGAATAGGAGTCGATCTTGTCCATCACAAACGACCGCTGTTCCGCATTGCAGCACAGATCCGGGTCGGCGTCGTTTCCGATAGGAAGGTAATTGAACAGCCACCCGAACCAGGCTCCCTGCTGCCGCATGAAATCCAGAAATTCATCGCCGGATATCACCTCATAATTTTTGGAATGATAACAAACCGAAAAGCCAAACCCGATATTTCGCTCCTTCAGGAGTTCCATGGCCCGGATCACCTTGCGATAGGTACCGGCCCCTCGCCGGAAGTCCGTGTCCTCTTCAAATCCTTCGATACTGAGGAATACATTCATATTGGTCAGTTTGGCCAGCTCATCGGCGAATTCCGCATCGATCAGGGTGCCGTTGGTGAACGCTCCGAAATTCATCTGGCTGTGTTTTCGGCACAGATCCAGGATCTCCCGCTTTAACATCAGGGGTTCCCCTCCACTGAAAATGATCTGCCTGACGCCGATTTTTATCGAATCCGCAATCAATTCATCGAGCTTTTCATAGGAGAGCCGACTGGCTTTGTCGTAATCCGCCGCCCAGCAACCGGTGCATTTCAGGTTGCAGGCACTTGTGGGATCAATCAGCAGCAACCGCGGGATCACGGTTCCATATTTCCGGTTGGCGGCTAATTTACGAGGCACCGTCAATAACCCGTCAAGCGTAAGAAAAGAAAACAAGGATTTGACTGTGAAAAACCGGTAAGTTCTGTAAATGAAATCTTTATGATGTGGATATGGAGGGATCGACCTCCTCTCCCCGTTGATCGTGAGGTGCCTCATGAAGAACTAATGAAGGGGGTTTCGGATAAATCTTCAACTCAATGTGGTCGGCCGGGTTCAGTTATTGGTGCTGCTGGAGATCGGAAACTTGGCCGACGATCCATCGTCAAAAATGAATTCGATTCCCACCAATCCCCATTTGTGATTCGCCCAGTAATTGATCTTCTTGATACCCATCTTGGTGTGATTCTCCTCAATTTTCATGGCCTTGATATACATAAAGCCATACGGATAATCATCGTCGGTTGATTTGCTGACCACTTTTCTCACTTCGCTGGAACCGGCAATTTTATAGGTATCACCCACATTGGAATCGTATTTCACGATAATTCCCGGAGCGAGCCCGTATACGCTTTCAATCCCGGCGCTGGTGTTCTTCACCTGTATGCCGTCAAGCGACACCTTTTCGCCCGTAAAAACCATATCGGGAATGTTTGCAAGCACGGTTTTCAAATGCGGATTGGTAACCAAGGCACTTCCTTTCAGCGTGGCCACACCGGATTTGGATGAACTCACCGAAGCTTCTATGCTGCCTACCCCTTCGACATTGGTTGCCCATGCAGAATAGGTTGTTCCCACATCGGCCATCGGGGACGGCGTTCCACCTATACTTGAGCCCCCAAGGTATTTTTCACAAGATGACAAGGTCAGCCCGAGGCAGATGATTCCCAAAAGAAATAGTTTGTTTTTCATGGCTTAATAAGTTAGTTCTTACGCAATTCAATGTAAAGATAGTAAGGATTTATCATTTCTTTTTCTTCGGTCCGAACATATCTTTCAGATCGCTGATCCCTTTTTTGAAATCCACACCCAGGCTATCCATCAACACATTATTTGCGTTAAAAGTGGATTCGGTCATGACAATACCATCCGGGATTTCGAATTTACTCTTATCAATACGGACTCCTACATCGGCTTTCGTAGCTTCAATAACCGTCTTTCCCATAATGTTCATTTCGGTTTTCAACGCAAACATTTTCCATATCCAAACCTTGGTCGACATGCCTTCCCATATTTCGCATTTTCTCCCAAGAACCTCGCCATCTCCGATTTTTTTAAATCCCATATCCGTATATGCCTGCTCAGCAGAGGTCCATTTGTCGAAATCCTTGGGACCCATATGTATATTCTGTTTTACTCCGGTTTTATTCACCAGGTCAATGGTGTAAACGATCGAATCCTGCTGAATAATAATCTGCTTGGTTTTGGATGTGGTTCCAAATGATTTGGTGGTGAGCTCAGAATAACGAGCCGATTTATGACCGTTGTCGTCCATATACCAGGTTTCGGTTCCGGTTGATTGACCGGAGTAGGCATATTCGATAATGGCTGACTTTTCCGAAAAATAATACACTGAATTGGCCTTCTGACTGAAAGCTTCGGTTGGCAGCATCCAAATTCCGGAAATGATCAAAGTGAAAATAAGCGTTTTGGTCTTCATAAGAGATGGGTTTACAGGTGGTTAAAATTAGTATGATTTTATATTACTATCATCGGTTTTTAAATCGGGATTCTATTCTTCGTCGCAATTTGTTCCGATCCGCAATGTTTATATACACTCCGAGATCATTTTATGGAGTTATTTTCCCATCATGAAAGTGATCTTGCCCCCGTTTGTGATATCATTATGAATCAGGTAGTTTCTTCGGATATTGGTCCCATTGACCAACACTTTGTTCACATGAACATTTTCGGCCGATTGGTTAACCGCTTCGATGACCAGTGTTTTTCCATTTTCCAGTTTCAAGGTGGCTGATTTTATAATCGGACTGCCAATGGCGTATTGTTCGGAGCCCGGAGAAACGGGGTAAAAC
>JBBQOG010000309.1:0-4490 GCA_038330665.1 Bacteroidales bacterium | reverse complement strand
CCTGCCAACTGCCTACTGCCCACTGCTAAACTTCAGGCCATCCGCATTGGCATCAACAACCAGCGGCACACCCGGATCAACCTTTCCAGCCAGGATCTCACGCGCGAGCCGGTTTAGTATTTCCTTTTGGATCAACCGTTTAACGGGTCGCGCACCGAATTGCGGATCATATCCTTTTTCGGCAATCCAATCCACCGCTTTTTCCGTGAGCTGTAAAGTTACCTGACCTGCTATCTGCTTTTGTACCAGTGCAATCTGAATTTTTACAATTTGCCTGATCTCGTCGCGGGTTAACGGCGTGAACATAATGACTTCGTCGATCCGGTTCAGAAATTCGGGCCGGATGGTTTGCTTCATCAGTTCAAAGACCTTTTCGCGGGTTTCTTCATAAACCTCCTCGCGGTTGGCATCCGTTACATGCGACATGCGTTCCTGAATGATGTGCGAACCGATATTGGAGGTCATGATGATGATGGTATTCTTGAAGCTGACCGTGCGACCCTTATTGTCGGTGAGTCTTCCGTCATCCAGTACCTGGAGCAGGATATTGAAAACATCCGGATGGGCCTTTTCAATTTCATCCAGAAGAATGACCGAATAAGGCTTACGACGCACCGCCTCGGTAAGCTGTCCGCCTTCATCATAGCCCACATATCCGGGAGGGGCACCCACCAGGCGCGATACGCTGTGCCTTTCCTGATATTCGCTCATGTCGATACGGGTCATCAGGTTCTCGTCGTCGAATAAATATTCGGCAAGAGCGCGGGCCAGCTCTGTTTTTCCCACTCCGGTGGTTCCCAGGAAGATAAATGATCCGGACGGTCGTTTGGCATCCTGCAACCCGGCCCTGCTGCGCCTTACGGCATTGGCCACAGCTTCAATAGCTTCCTGCTGGCCAACCACCCTGCCATGCAGTTCGTCCTCAAGATTCAGAAGTTTATCTTTTTCACTCTGCATCATGCGGGTCACCGGAATGCCGGTCCACCTCGATACGATCCCGGCAATATCGTCGGCATCCACTTCCTCCTTGATCAGCGCCCCATTTAAATGAAGCGTTTTGAGCTCCTCATTAAGTTCGGTTATTTTTCGCTCGGCATCCTTAATCCTTCCGTAACGCAATTCAGCCACCCGCTCATAGTCGAGCGACCGTTCCGCCTGGTCGGCTTCGAGTTTGAATTGCTCAATGGCGGATTTGTTTTTCTGGATCTCATCAACGGTATTCTTTTCTCGTTGCCACTCGGCTCGCAGACTGGCCCTCTGTTCAGAAAGATTGGCGATTTCCTCACTGATCCGGGTAATTTTATCATGGTCGCCTTCTCTTTTTATGGCTTCGCGCTCAATTTCGAGCTGACGGATTCTCCGTTCCAGTTCGTCGAGTTCCTCGGGCAGCGAGTTCATTTCGAGTCTGAGTTTTGCTGCCGCCTCATCCATCAGATCGATGGCCTTGTCAGGCAGAAAACGGTCGGTGATATACCGATGCGAGAGCTCAACCGCTGCAATGATGGCATCGTCCTTGATCCGGATATGGTGATGCATCTCATAGCGTTCCTTCAGTCCGCGCAATATCGATATGGCGCTCAGTACGTCGGGTTCATCAATTAAAACCTTCTGAAACCGTCGCTCAAGTGCTTTATCTTTTTCGAAGTATTTCTGATATTCATCCAATGTGGTGGCCCCGATGGCTCTGAGTTCGCCTCGGGCCAGTGCGGGTTTCAGAATATTGGCGGCATCCATGGCCCCTTCGGATTTACCGGCCCCTACCAGGGTATGAATCTCATCAATAAACAGAATCACCTCCCCTTCGGCAGCTATAACCTCCTTCACCACACCTTTTAATCTTTCCTCAAACTCTCCCTTGTATTTGGCCCCGGCGATCAGGGCACCCATATCCAATGCAAAAATCTGTTTCGTTTTCAGGTTTTCAGGTATGTCGCCGCTCAGGATCCGGTGCGCAAGGCCCTCCACAATGGCTGTTTTACCGGTACCCGGTTCTCCGATCAGGATCGGGTTGTTTTTAGTCCTTCTTGATAATATCTGCAATACGCGCCGGATCTCTTCGTCGCGACCGATCACCGGATCAAGCTTTCCCTGACGGGCCTGCTCGTTTAGGTTGACCGCAAAGCGATTTAGCGAATCAAATGTGTTTTCGGCAGTCTGGCTGGTTACCGTCTGCCCCTTACGTAATTCCTCAATGGCCGCTTTTAGCAGTTTTTCCGTGGCGCCGCTGTCCTTCAGCATCTGCGCCACTTCGTCGCCCGCATCCAATAGTCCCAGCAGGATAAACTCCACCGAAACAAACTGATCACCAGCCTCTTTTGATGCATTTTGGGCTTTTGTCAGGGTCCGGGTTCCGGATTTCGATAAGTAAGCCTCACCCCCAACAATTTTCGGATAACGTTGAACGATCTTGTCGAGAGCTGATTCCAGCGCACCCGGATTAACCGATGCTTTTGCCAGTAAGTGATGCGTGACATCCTCCGCCTCGGAAAAAAGACCCTTTAACAGGTGACCGCTTTCCACTGCCTGATGCTGATAACCTTCGGCAATGGTAAAAGCTTGCTGTATGGCCTCCTGTGCTTTGATGGTAAAATTATTCAGATTCATATCAGTACAAATTAACGTACTCAAAGAGGCATCAATTTGTTTGCCAGACTGGTAAAGTAGTCAGATTGGCAGGGGCAGTGGGCAGTAGGCAGTCGGCAGTCGGCAGTTTGTCGATGCCGCGATTGAGTCGTTCATGGGTATACTACAATTTCATCCTCATTACAACCAGCATCGGGTTATCATATTCCGTTCTGGCTTGTATCTTTCGTACGAGGTCATCCCTTCTTTCAGGCATCATCACTTTCATCTTTTTAATACAGTCCAATTGATTATCAATTTTTCCCTGAGGATCAGTCAGGAAAATGAATTTCCCCAACGGATCGATACAAGCGGCATCAAGACAGGTATACTCATTCGGGCCCTTACCAACCTGGCCGATCCTCCGGAGAAATTTACCATTCCGGTCAAAAACCATCGCCCCGGCGGGTTTTCTGGATACGACCAGAATATACTGACCGGAAATAAAGCAGTCGCTTTGTTCTGAATTAATGAGGCAATCTTTGGTAGTTTCCAGCTGGATGAACTCGATATCAGAAGCAATCTCACTGAGTTTAACTTCGCCCTTATTACGGATGGAGGTGGGAATATCGATGGTGATCAATCCGGGATCCTGAGCCGGCATTCGGGTTGGGAACAACAAGAGTAGGCCAAGCAGGAAGGGGATTCTCAGAAGAATGGGCGTGACTGTTTCAGTAGGTAGCATTTCAGATGATTCTTAGGAATTTTTAGAAATGCAACTGCAAAATTGATCGATTTCGGATCGAGGTATCCCACTTTCATGATTTCCTCCCGAATGATGTCTTTGCCATAATGCTGCATGATGGTTCTGAACTCCTGAAGGGTGCCAAGCATGAAAACCCATTCAATGATTATGCGTTTGTGGTACTGCGGATCGAGTGCCTCCACGTTAATATCCCAGAATAACTCCTTTCGGATTGGTAAGTCCATAATGACAAATATTACTCCAAGATGCAGAAAACTATCACCCGCTCCAACCCTCGCTTGGGGAGGTTTATTCTTCCGTGTGACTCCGGTTCCGGCACAGATGTCGCAATGCGAGTTTCAGATGCAGTTTTAATATCCATTTTACTTTGATATATGACAATGCCAGTTGCAATTGGTTACATTTCTGAGATACCTTTGCAAAAAGCGGAAACTATGGCAAAAGATTGGAAAGAACGGCTCGGCGTGGTGTATTCGACCAACTCGGATTTCAAGTATGACAAAGATGAACAGTCAGATCCTGAAACACTTCCAACCAATCAGCAGAAGCTCATCGTTCAGCTCGATAAGAAAAACCGCAAAGGGAAAGCCGTGACCCTGATCACCGGGTTTACCGGAAATACCGAAGATCTGGAAGCATTGGGTAAACTGTTGAAAACCAAATGCGGGGTGGGGGGTACCGCAAAAGACGGTGAAATCCTGATCCAGGGGGATTTTCGGGATAAAGTGATCCTGATACTTACCGGAGAGGGGTACAAGGTGAAGAGGTCGGGAGGGTGATTTGTTGATTTGTTGATTAGTTGATTTGTTGATTAGTTGATTTGCTAATACGATAATGTGTTAATGTGTTGATATTAAAATTGTCGGCAGTAGGCAGTTGGCAATTGGTAGTCGGCAGTCGGCAGTAAGTTACCATCGGAGAGTTGTCATGGGGCCGTGACAAAAGGCAGAAGGCAAAAGGCAGAAGGCAAAAATTAGTAAAAAGATAAAAGAAGTAGAGAACAAAAATAAAGTAACAATCGCTTCATTGTCAATTCATTATCAATTTATTACAAGCTCAACTTGATTCTTATTTCCTATCTCTTAGGACTAATTTTTGCCTTCTGCCTTCTGCCTTCTGCCTTATTTTCCCAGCCCCCTCAACGATGGGACAGAGCAGATTT
>JBBQOG010000308.1:0-4503 GCA_038330665.1 Bacteroidales bacterium | reverse complement strand
ACCCTCGTCTGCTGCTTACCATAATCTTTTCATAAAGAGTGAGAGGGCAAGCCTCTCTGCGGTGCTGGATATTCAGTCCACGCAGGATGTTTGGGCAAACATCCGGTATGCATATGCAATGATCTGTTTTTTGATATCCATCATTCTGATTGTGGGGTCGCTGGTCCGGAACCGAAGGGTAAATCTGTATCATGCCATGATTCTTAGTCTTGGCGTTTTAATTCCATGGTTTGGAAATCTGGCATCTTTCCTTCAGATTTCGCCGGTCGCCAATATAGATGCGGCTCCGGTAGCATTTACCTTATCAGGAGGATTGCTTGCATGGGGACTTAATTACAACCGTTCTTTACAGATCGTGATGAGTGCCCGTCGCTCGGTTGTGGATCGCATGGTTGAAGGTCTTATTGTACTGGACGGTCAGAACATGATTTTGGATATCAATACTGCGGCACAGAGAATATTCCGGCTGTCGGTTGCCGAATCGCTTGGAAAACAGGCTGATAATGTTTTTAAAGGGTTTGGCGACTTAGTTGAAAACCTGCGATATTTTTCCCGGAAGAATCAGAACCTACAAATCCAGATTGGAAACGATGTGGCTTATTACCTGCTGGATATCAATCCGTTATTCGATAGAGGAGGTGAGGTGTTGGGTAAAATGCTGATTTTTCATGATATCACTTCGCTCAAGCTGACTGAAATCAAGCTGACCGAGGCCAAGGTAAGAGCCGAACAGTCGGACACCCTGAAATCCGCATTCCTGGCAAATATGTCACATGAGATTCGCACGCCGATGAATGTGATTATCGGATTTTCCAATTTGCTGAACGATGCCGAAGTGAGTGTAGAAGAACGGGATGAGTTTATTGGGCACATCAAGAATAGTGGTAATTCGCTGCTACAATTAATCGATGATATCATTGATATCTCCAAGCTCGATTCAGAGCAGATTGTTCAGGAAGATCACCGGATTTCGATTACCCGGATGCTGGCGGAATTGTTCGCATATTTTAATGAGGACCTTCACGAGAGCGGAAAGAAGGATGTTCAGCTTCTGGTTGACGGAATCCGGGAAAATGTGGAATGGACGGTCATGGCCGACGGAGTGAAAATCAACAGGATCCTTCGGCATTTGTTGTCAAATGCGGTAAAATTTACCCACTCGGGATTCATAGAATTTGGTGTGAAAATGGAAAGTGCGGAATCTCTGCTTTTTTATGTTCAGGACAGTGGAATTGGGATCGCTCAGGAAAAGCAGAGTATGATTTTCGAACGGTTCAGTCGCGTGATGACCGGAACACGCCAGGAATACGGCGGTACGGGGATGGGGCTTGCCATTTGCAAGGGTCTGACTGAACTGATGGGAGGGAAGATCTGGGTGGAATCCAACCTGGGTGCCGGGTCTACATTTTATATATCACTTCCTGTTAAACAGGTTGAAGAATTGGTGATTACGGAATCCCTGACTGATATTTACGGTCAGGCTGCGGCCAAAATCCATGTACCCACTCCGCTTATTCCCACTGAGGCCGGACTTATTCCTGAAACCAGTGAGATACGGGAGCTGGTCCCACAGGAGAATTGGAGTCATAAGGTGATACTGGTTTTGGAACCCGAAGAAATTGCCTACCTGAACATTGAAATGATATTGAGGCAAACGAAGGTGGAAATGGTTTGGGTGAAAACGGTGACAGAGGCCCTCAATTATATAGAAAGAAACAATAAGGTTGACCTTTTTCTTTCCTCGACCCAATTTGATGACTCTTCCCTTGAGTACACGTTCAACCTGTTTATTTCCTGCTTGCCGGGAATTCCCATTATTGCTATTTCCCCCTATGAAGGATCTCCCATAAGCAAGACCTGCCGGGATTTAGGCTGTGCATCGGTCATACATAAGCCCATCTTTCCTGCCGACCTGTTAAATGCGATCAGGCCGTACATACCGGAAAACGCTGCAAAATTGCTACTTTCGCCAGCGAAATAATAGTTGGTAAATTGGTCTATCCGGAAACTTTCGAAGATAAAATCGGGTTCAGTCAGGTTCGACAAAAGGTTGTCGACCTTTGTGTAACCCCATTGGGTTCTGAACGGGCTACGGAATTGCATGCATCCCCGGATTTCAATAAAGTGGTATCCGATCAGCAGGATGTAATTGAGTTTGCGGATATCCTGCAACACCATACTGATTTTCCCGAGCTGGCTCCCGTAGATATCAGGAATTCCGTAAAAAAGGGACTCATTCCCGGGGCATTTCTTGATGTTTTGGAGTGGTTGGATATCCGCAGGATGCTCGGTTCCGTCAGACAGATTGAGATCTTTTTTGAAAAGAAACCTCCGGAGGTGCTCCCGCTGACCCGGGCCCGGTCGAAACAACTCAAAACCTTCCCGTTCATACAGGAAAAACTCGATCAGATATTCAATAAAACAGGACAGGTCAAAGATCAGGCTTCCCCTGAATTAAAGCGAGTTCGTGTGGAAATGCTTCATGTACAGGCCAGTATTGGCCGGCGTATGGAAAGTGTGCTTCAAATGGCACGGAGTGAGGGCTGGATTGAAAAGGATGTCCAGGCTTCGGTGCGCGACGGCCGGTTGGTTATACCGATACCGGTATCGCACAAGCGACGCATAAAGGGGCTCATCCACGATGAATCGGCAACCGGTCGAACGGCTTTTGTGGAACCCCTGGAGCTGGTGGAACTGAACAATGAACTCCGGGAACTCGAGCTCGCCGAGCAGCGCGAGATTGTAAAGATTCTGGTGGAGTTGACCAATCAGATCCGGCCCTATTTCCCGGATATGGAAAACTGGAACCTTGTCATCGCAGCTTTTGATCTGACCCGGGCCAAAGCTAAGATTTCCCTGCAGTGGGAGGGTGCCGAAGTGGTACTCCGGCAGGAACCGATGATCCGCTGGGAACAGGCCCGCCACCCGCTGCTCGACCTCGCCTTCCGTCAGGAAAAGCGAAAAGTGGTGCCACAGGACATTCATCTGGATTCCAGCAGCAGAATCATGCTGATCTCCGGCCCCAATGCCGGGGGGAAGTCCGTTTGCCTGAAATCGGCAGGATTGATCCAATACCTGATCCAGTGCGGCTTTCTCGTGCCGGTAAGAGAAGGTTCAGAGTCGGGAATTTTCGACCGCTTCCTGCTGGATATCGGGGACGAACAATCCATCGAAAATGACCTGAGTACCTATAGTTCCCATCTTCACCATATGAAGTTCTTTCTGAAGATGGCTGGCAGCCGGACTCTTTTTATGATAGATGAATTTGGTGCCGGAACCGAGCCGCAGCTGGGCGGAGCGATTGCCGAGTCGATTCTCGGGGAGTTGGCGGCCAGCGGTGCATTCGGTGTGGTGACCACCCATTATTCCAACCTCAAACACTTTGCCGCTTCAGCCGATGGGGTGACCAATGCCGCGATGCGTTATGATGTTCAGCATATGCAACCGCTTTTTGAACTGGAAACCGGTAAGCCGGGAAGTTCATTTGCTTTTGAAATTGCCCGGAACATCGGTTTACCCGACCGGGTGATTCAGAGAGCTTCGGAACTGGTTGGTGATAATCACATGCAATTCGACAAGCATCTTCGGGAGATATCCCGCGATAAAAGATACTGGGAAACCAAGCGCCAAAAGATCAGGCAAAATTCTAAAGAGATTGACGGGCTTTTGGATAAGTACTCTGAAACGCTTGCTGGTACTGAGAAGGAGCGCAAGAAAATTATTGCGGAAACACGATTGAAGGCGGAAGAGATTCTTTCGGGCATCAATAAAAAAATCGAGCAATCCATTCGTGAAATCCGGGAATCCCAGGCAGAGAAACTGAAGGTTAAGGACATTCGGGAGGAGCTTGATGATATGCGGAATTCTGTAAAATCAGGTCTGGATAACAGTCTGGCTGAAGGTGCAGATCGCCTGAAAAAAGTTGAGGCCGAGAAAATCAAAGTAAAGAAGAAGATCCAGCAGGAGAAAGCTCCGGTACCGGAAAAAGTGGCTGCCCCGGTCAGCCTATGGGCGATTGGAAGCAAGATCCGTTTAAAGGACAAAGATATCCTGGCCGAAATACTGGAAACAAAAGGGAACAGTCTGCTGGTGGCGATGGGCCAGATGATCACCACTATACATGCGGACCAGGCAGAGCCGGTATCGGAAAATGAATTTAAAAAAGCCACCGGGATCAAAAGCTACGGAACCCGTTTTGCCGGAGTGGAAATGGAAAGCCGGAAGCTTTCATTCAGCCCCAGTCTGGATGTCAGGGGACTCCGGGCGGAGGAAGCCCTCCGAAAAGTGACGGAGTTCATTGATGAAGCCATCATGGTCGGTTCCGGCGACCTCAAAATTTTGCATGGTAAGGGAGATGGCATTCTTAGGCATATGATCCGCGAATATTTATCGGGTCTCAATATTGTCAGTAAATACGAAGATGAGGATATCCGTTTTGGCGGATCCGGCATAACCTTGGTTAAATTATCCTGGTAACCACTGTTGCGGAGCATCCGGATAGAT
>JBBQOG010000307.1:0-4510 GCA_038330665.1 Bacteroidales bacterium | reverse complement strand
ACGAGCAGACCGGATTCCGCGAAAAGGTTATTATCGAAACCAAGGATAAAACCAAGAACGCTGAAGTCCTGATTCTGGCCAAGAATAATGAACCGCTGAAAATTTATAACCTTCCGGTGGGATCGCATATTTCTGTATCCGAAGGCGCCCAGGTTAAAGCGGGTGAAATTCTGGTAAAGATTCCGAGATCGGCTAGTAAGGCTGGTGATATCACAGGTGGTTTGCCCAGAGTAACCGAATTGTTTGAAGCCCGTAACCCATCGAACCCGGCTGTTGTGGCCGAGATTGACGGTGAGGTTTCCTATGGTAAGGTTAAACGTGGTAACCGCGAAATTGTGATTACCTCCAAAACCGGTGAGGTGAAGAAATACCTGGTTTCCTTGTCCAAACAGATCCTGGTTCAGCCGAACGATTATGTTCGTGCCGGTATTCCCCTTTCTGACGGTTCCATTACCCCATCCGATATCTTATCAATTAAGGGCCCGACGGCAGTACAGGAATATATCGTTAATGAAGTTCAGGAAGTTTACCGTATGCAGGGGGTGAAGATCAATGACAAGCATTTTGAAGTCATTGTTCGCCAGATGATGAGAAAAGTGGTAATCGAAGATCCAGGTGACACCAAATTCCTTGAGAAACAGATTGTTGACAAGATGGAGGTCATGGAGGAGAATGATTTCGTTTACGGTAAAAGAGTAGTAGTTGAAGCGGGTGATTCACAGAACGTTCGTCCGGGACAGATTGTTTCGGCGCGCAAGCTTCGGGATGAAAACTCGCTGCTGAAACGTAAGGACTTACGAATCATTGAATCGCGTGATGCCATTCCTGCTACTTCAAGCCAGATTTTACAGGGAATTACGCGTGCCGCACTGCAAACTCAGAGCTGGCTCTCCGCCGCTTCATTCCAGGAAACCACAAAAGTGCTGAATGAAGCTGCAATTCTGGGAAAAGTTGACGAATTAAGGGGCTTAAAGGAAAATGTCATCGTAGGACATCTGATTCCTGCCGGTACCGGTAATCGTAGTTTCGAGAAGATAGTAGTGGGATCATTGGATGATTATCAGGCTCTCATGGGCGGAAAATCCTCCTTAACCGATTAAAAACAGATAAACATGGCTGACCAGGGAAAAACCGGAAATCAGATCAATATTGAGCTCAGCGAGGAAATTGCCCAGGGGGTATATTCCAACCTGGCAATTATTACTCACTCGAGTTCAGAATTTGTTTTGGATTTTGTACGGATCATGCCAGGATTACCAAAGGCCAAGGTTAAGAGCCGTGTAATCCTGACGCCTGAACATGCAAAGCGCTTGTTATATGCGCTCCAGGACAATATTCAGAAGTTCGAATCCGTGCACGGTCCGATTAAAAATGTAGAGCGAACCGGGGGTCCGGTAATACCGATGTCCTTTGGCGGTCCTACAGCTGAAGCATAAGGCATAAGATTTCAGGCCCCCGCCTTGTAGCGGGGGCTTTTTTTTTATATTTGTCGGCTGACATTCAATCAATCAATAATGAAAAGTTTGAAAATCATTGTATTAGCTAAACAAGTTCCCGATACCCGCAATGTCGGGAAGGATGCCATGAAGGCAGATGGAACCGTAAACAGGGGCGCATTGGCTGCAATATTTAATCCCGAAGACCTGAATGCACTGGAACAGGCCCTAAGAATTAAAGATAAATTTCCGGACACGGAGATTGTCATTCTTACGATGGGTCCGGGCCGTGCAGCTGAAATTATCAGGGAAGCCATCTACCGTGGCGCCGATAAGGGAATTCTCCTTACCGACCGGAAATTTGCCGGATCCGATACTTTAGCTACTTCCTATGCACTTTCGATGGCTATCCGTAAAATGGAGCCTTATTCCATAATTATTGCCGGCCGTCAGGCTATTGACGGGGATACCGCGCAGGTAGGTCCGCAAGTGGCAGAAAAACTGAATTTACCCCAGGTCACCTACGTGGAAGAAATTAGGAGCATCACCGATGAGCACATTGTGATCAAAAGGAGACTGGAGAGGGGGGTTGAGATTGTAAAATCGAGCCTGCCTTTGCTCATCACTGTGCACAATTCAGCTCCGGCCTGCCGGCCGAGGAATGCCAAGCGACTGATGAAATACAAACATGCACAGACCATTACCGAAATGCAGAACGTCAGTGAGGATTATCTGAGTGTGCGTCAGGATAAACCCTATCTGCATATTGAGGAATGGAGTGTGGACGATGTGAAGGCAGATGATTCCATGCTGGGCCTGACAGGCTCACCGACGAAAGTCAAGAAAATTGAAAATGTGGTTTTTAAGGCCAAGGAATCCAAAGTTTTAACCGCTGTGAATGGAGATGTGGAATGGCTGGTTAAAGAGCTGATCGCGAATAGCACTATTGGGTAAACCTATTGATTGTTAAATTCTAAACCGGATTATTGTGAATAATATATTTATATACTGCGAAGTGGAAGACGGCCAGGTGGCCGAGGTGTCACTGGAATTGCTGACGAAGGGCCGTTCGCTGGCGAATCAGCTTAAATGCAATCTGGAAGCCATCGCCATTGGTTCGGGTCTTGACAAAGTACCGGACCAGGTATTTCCATACGGAGTGGATGTACTGCATATCGCGGATGACCAGAGGTTATCCGTTTATATGACGCTGCCACATTCGTCAATCGTTATTGGGATCCTGCGAAAAGAGGAACCTCAGATCGGTTTATTTGGTGCCTCATTTGTTGGACGCGATCTGGCTCCACGCGTGGCATCAGCATTGAAATGCGGATTAACGGCCGACTGCACCCAGCTTGAGATTGGGGATCATTATGAAAAGAAATCGGAAACCGAATATAAGAATCTCCTATACCAGATAAGACCCGCTTTCGGAGGCAATATCATTGCCACGATCATTAACCCTGAAACCAAACCGCAATTGGCCACGGTAAGGGAAGGTGTGATGAAGAAAGAGATTCTCTCCACTTCCTTCAAAGGAAAAGTTAAGAAAATTGCAGTCAGCGAGCTGGTCAGCCCCATGGATTTTGCAGTGGAGGTGATTGAGCGGCACATGGAGCAGCGGAAAGTTAATATCAAAGCGGCTCCGATTGTGGTTGCCGGAGGTTATGGAGTGGGCTCCAAGGAAAATTTCGATCTGCTTTTCGAGCTTGCGAACCTGCTGGGTGGTGAGGTAGGCGCTTCGCGTGCTGCTGTCGATGCCGGCTTTGTTGTACATGAACGGCAGGTGGGCCAGACGGGCATTACGGTTCGTCCGAAGCTCTATATTGCCTGCGGGATTTCCGGACAGATTCAGCACCGGGCGGGAATGGAGGAATCGGCCATGATTATTTCGATCAACAGCGATCCCCATGCACCGATCCATAGCATTGCCGATTACGCAATTGTGGGCGAAGTTTCAGATGTGATACCCAAGATGATCCGGTATTACAAACAAAATTCCAAGTAACAAAAATCAAAACCATGTCAAATTTTTATACAGACACACAGGATTTGCAATTCCATCTTTCTCATCCATTGATGAAAAAGATTGTCGCACTGAAAGAAAACGGATATGCCGACAAGGATGTGTTCGACTATGCCCCTGCTGATTATGAAGATGCGGCAGATACCTATCAAAAGGTGCTGGAAATTGTGGGTGAGATTTGTGAAACTACCATCGGCCCCAATGCCGAGTCGGTCGACCATGACGGTCCGCTGCTGGTGGGAAATGCGGTTCAATATGCCCGTGGAACTCAGGAAAATCTGGACATGCTAAATCAGGCCGGTTTGATTGGGATGGGGCTTCCCCGGAAATATGGCGGATTGAATTTTCCAATCACTCCGTATGTTATGGCTGCCGAGATTGTTTCCAGGGCGGATGCCGGTTTCGCCAATATCTGGGGTTTGCAGGATTGTGCTGAAACCATCAACGAATTTGCTTCCGAAGACGTTAAAGATGAATTCCTGCCGCGTTTTCAGTTTGGTGCGACCGCTGCAATGGATCTCACCGAACCGGATGCAGGTTCTGACCTCCAGTCGGTTCAGCTAAAGGCTCATTATGACGAAGAGCGCGGACAATGGATCCTGAACGGCGTAAAAAGATTCATCACCAATGGCGATGCCGATATCTCTCTGGTACTGGCACGTTCGGAAGAAGGCACCTCTGACGGCAGGGGATTATCACTTTTTGTTTTTGACCGAAAGGACGGAGGTCTGATTGTCAGGCGTATCGAGAATAAGATGGGGATCAAGGGATCCCCGACATGCGAACTGGTCTTTAAGGATGCTCCGGCTAAACTGGTGGGCGATCGCAGAATGGGTCTGATCAAATATGTTATGGCGCTGATGAATTCTGCCCGTTTGGGTATTGGCGCGCAATCGGTGGGTATTTCTGAAGCGGCCTATCGGGAGGCTTTGAAATATGCCGTTGAGCGTGAGCAATTCGGAAAGCCGATCGTGCAATTTCCGGCTGTCTATGAGCTGCTTGCCATGATGAAGGTGAAGCTGCAGTCGAGCCGCGCGCTTCTTTATGA
>JBBQOG010000306.1:0-4511 GCA_038330665.1 Bacteroidales bacterium | reverse complement strand
TTCCATGCCTTCGACCCGGGTGGCTGATCAGGATTTCACCCCCCGCGACACTCAATTAATCAACCTGTTGACCACTCGATTGGGTGAAAAAACATCCCTTTTGGATTCGCTGGCTCACACAGGAAGTATCGATTCTGCCTTTTACCGCTTTGAATCGGGGAGAATCCGGTTTGAATATTATCTCGACCTGCTCAGTGCACGGTTTCCTGAATATGAAAAAGACTCCCTTTTCAATGCCCGTGTAGCTAATATTCTGTCTGGCAATAGCATTTCCTGCGATTCCTGCCTTCTCGATTATCGCGAGTACCGGGATTTTATCCCGGAGTATATCGCTTTTTCGGCAAAACAGTTCAATGTCGGTAAGACCAATTTTCAGGACCAATTCGACCAGGTCAGTATGCAATTGTCCGGTTTGACAAAAACCTACGCGGATTGGAACCTCATGCAGGAAGCCATAAATAACCTCCGGGATTCTAACCAGAAAGAGCTCTTACGAAAATATTTCATTCATAGCACGACCGATCCCAGCCTTTTACTCCTTCTCGACAACCTCCGGTTCGGCCAGCCCCACCCCAGCTGGCGAAATTATAAATGGCTGATTCAACCGACCCTCACCTTTCTGGGTATCGCCCTATTCCTTCTGCTATTCCTGTTAATTATTACCAATAAACCCAAGATGGCAGCCGTCCGTAACCGGAAGTCTGGATTTGCAGCCATTTGGAAATATGGATTACCGGCATTAATTCTGATCTCAGTCTTTGTAGAACAACGAAGATATTTTAATCATCTTATTGATTTATTGCCTGTTACTAGATTTCTGACCATGACCGGGTTTGTTGGAATCCTATCCATGTGGATCATACCTTGCTGGTATGCTAAAAGGAAATATTTCGTTTTCTGGGCCCTGATCCTCCTCACAACCTCACTATACTTTCTCGCCATGTCCATAATTGGACAGGCAGCAGTCGTTCATCATAGAGGGATATTTGCCGGATATGCCGGCTCCTGGTATTTCATTTATAATAGTTGGTTGCTATTGCTCCCGGTTTCATTCCCTATTTATTATGGCTACCGCCTGAGCCAGGAAGGCAGATCCCTCAGCCAATTATTCAATAAGAATTATCTTAACCCTGAATTTTTTATCAACCTCGTGCTTATCTGCTTGTTGCTTTCGGCTCCGGTTTCTAGGATGATTACCGGTCAGCATGACCCCCGATTAATATCCGATCTTATTCTGATTGCCTTCATATTCTATTTTCATGCCCTTTTCCTGGTTCCCCGGTATGTATTTAAATGGAAACTCCTTAAATATGCCGGGATAAGCGTGTTGATTATGGCTGGCACCGTTTTGTTGATTTACCTGAGAGAAGTGTCTGTTCTATATATCGGCTTACGGCAATCGGGTATAAAAATTCCAGTTTCCTGGGTATTGTTTCAACATGAAATATTGGACAGCTATGCCGGACTGGTTATGCAAATCATTGTTATTCCTGCACTTATCTATGCATTTGTAAGAAAGCAGCTGATAAAGAAGACATTGGGATTTACCCTTTTCCGCAACAAGGAAGCCGAACTCAACCAGCTTCGCTCCCAGGTCAACCCTCATTTTTTGTTTAATTCTCTGAACACCGTGTATGCCTTTGCCCTAAAGGAAAATAATCCGAAAACCGCCGAATATATCGCCAAACTGGCGAACCTGATGCGGTACCTGGTGGACGATATGGAAAAATCCAGAATCCCGGTGCAGAAGGAGATCAGTTATATCCGCGATTATATCAACCTGCAGGCGATACGCAGCTCCGTGGAGCATAAAATTGAAATCAATGACGCCATCGGCGAGGACCGGAATATCATGATTGCCCCGATGTTGATGATTCCTTTCGTGGAAAATGCATTTAAGCATGGAATTAATCCAAGCGTGACATCTGAATTGAAGGTGAATTTTCTGATGAAAGATGATCATTTTCAATTTATTATCGAAAATTCCGTGGATCGCAGTTTTGAGGCATTTTACAAGGAAAAGGGATTCGGGATTGGCATCGAGAATGTTCGCCAGCGGCTTGCCCATATTTATCCCGGCCGGCATACCCTCTCCATTGCCGATACCGGCAACCGGTTTATTGTGATTATGACCGTTGAGATGGTAAGGCAAGCAGTTGAGGATAAGACTGAACGCGGATAAAACGGATGCTGTGAAACGCTGATCAACGCGGATCTTTTAAATTAACAAATCCGTATAAATCCGCGTTCCCGCAGGGATCCGTTTTATCCGCGTTCTATCTCGATTTATAATTACCTAATTTTGCATCTGGTTAAATTTCCTAGACATGATCCACAGTATCGCCATTGATGATGAACCCTTTGCCCTGGATGTGATATCCATTCATGCTGCCAAGGTCCCTGAACTTGAATTAATGGAACGTTTCACGGATCCTCTAAAAGCTCTTGAATATCTGAAAAACAATCCGGTCGATTTGGTTTTTCTCGACATCAATATGCCCGGGCTTTCCGGAATGGAACTGATCGGCCGGCTAAAATGCCCGCCGAAGATTATTTTTACGACCGCCTATTCTGAGTACGCACTCGACAGCTATGATTACGAGGCAGTCGACTATCTGCTGAAACCAATTGAGTTCGACCGGTTCCACAAATCGATACAGAAATATAGTAAACAGGCCGGGGGTCTTCAGCAGGTGATCCCGGTCAACCCGGCAACCTATATCTTTATCAAGGACGGATACCGCCAGGTCAAAGTGATCATCGCTGAAATCAGCTATATCCGGAGCGAAGGAAATTATCTCAGCATATTCACCGGTACCCAGCGAACAGTCACCCGTATGACATTAAATGAAATGAGCACGCTGCTCCCATCATCCGAATTCCTGCGTGTTCACCTTTCTTACCTGGTGAATATTGCCCACATCGACAAAATCGAAAACAACCATATCTACTGTGGAGAAACAGCCATTCCGATCGGGGCGAAGTATAAGGAGGAGTTTTATGAGAGGTTAGAGGGTTGAGGAGTTGAGGAGTTGAGGAGAGTGCTCCCAACAGTTTTGCCGTCGTTCAGGATTGATATTTCATCAACGAAATTCTCAATCCATTAGCGGCTCCGCGGCTCAATTAATCCGGGAGGAGCCGCGGCTCCTCCCCTACAGCCCCTCCCACTGTTGATAAAGATGCTGAAACACGGGTCCGCCCGCATGGAGGAACAGCCCGTTTTCCCCTAAAAGGGAATGTTTCCTGTATCATCGGGATCGACGTTAGGACTTTGCCGGGATGACAAGGCTCCGAGAGATCTTTGGGTCTCGCCTCCTCAACTCCTAAACTCCTAACCTCCTAAACTTCTACACTCCTCAACTCCTAACCTTCTCACCTCCTAAACTCCTACACTCCTAAACTTCTTCCCCAAACCTACCTCATCACCAGATTCTCAATAAAGAACTCCATCATCCGTTCGTTGTTCACTGCGGTATGTCCTTTGTCGGGACCAACCTGTACTTCGAAGCTCTTACCGGCTTTTTGCAGTGCGGCAATCAGCTGTAAGACATTGGATGGATGTACGTTATTATCGGATGTTCCGTAATAGATCATCAGGTGACCTTTAAGGTTCGGAGCATATTTCATGAGACTTCCCTCTTCATAGCCGGCGAGGTTATCTTCGAGCAAACCCTGGTTACGTTCGGCATAGATATCATCGTAATTCCGGAAATCAGTGACGGCCGACATGGCACAGGCGGCATGGAACACGTCAGGAAAACGAAGCAGGCAGGCACCCGAGGAGGTTCCGCCATAAGAGGTTCCGTAAATTCCTACCTTTTCCTTATTGATGTAAGGACGGCTGAAAAGCGATTTCACACCTTCGGCCTGATCATCCATTTCCACAATACCGAGATGTCCATAGAAGGGATCCATGAATTTTTTACCGCGTTGAGCAGCACTGCGGGAGTCAAAGGAGGCCAGGATGAATCCGTATTCAGCCGTGGCACCGGATGTGGCAAATCGCTCACTGGCCGCATTGGTGGCGGGTCCGCCATACACACTAACCAGTACCGGATATTTTTTGGATGGATCAAAATTCGAAGGAAATTGCAACATTCCGTGCAGCTGGGTTTTGCCATCAGCAGCGGTGAAAGTAATCAGTTCCACTTTTTTGAGCCCCATTTCATTGAATTTGGTCAAGTCGCTTTCGGCCAATACAGCCAGAACTTTTCCCTTCATATCAACCAATCGTGTGGTTGGAGCGATATCATGCGTCTGGATGACATCAATAAAATATTTGTTATCCGGGGATAGAGTCACGCTATGCAAATAGGCCGGATCCGTGAGCAGGACATCATTCTTCCCATCAAGACCCACCCGGTGCAACTGAAGTTTCATATGGTTATCACCATCGCGGGCCATATAATATAATAAGCCTGCTTTCTCATCCACCTTTACAATATTTGCCACCTCAAAAGGATGGTTCGTGAGGGTAACCAATAATTGACCACTAAGGTCATACAGGTAAA
>JBBQOG010000305.1:0-4528 GCA_038330665.1 Bacteroidales bacterium | reverse complement strand
CCATTCGTTGGTCTGCGGATAGCTCCAGAGCAATTTGCCGTTCGAAGCATCCAACCCGATGATGTCGCTCGCGGTCATGGTAACCAGCAGTTTCCGAGCAGGCAGATTTATCAATAAGGGAGTACAATAAGCCGAAAGTTCCTGCTTCCCTGCACTTGACCAGATGGTTTCTCCGGTTAATTTATTGAGAGCCATTACGTTGTTAATCTGACCGCCAGGGGTGCAATACAACACATCTCCGTCGATGAGCACGGTTTCGGTAAATCCCCAGGTTATGTTTTTTCCATCGTAATCCGATAAGAATTCCTTTTTCCATTTGATGGAACCATCTTTCGGATCCATGCAGAACAGCGAACCGTAGCCGGATTCCATATAAAGAAGACCGTTGGAAAGCGTAACCGATGAACGTGCCCCCGGCCAGCTTTCAACAAATTCTTTTCCATAAGGATATTTGGCTACCAATTTTCCATCCATCGATAAAACATAGATAAATCCCTGGTCGTCAATAGTTCCAGTCAGGTAGATCCGTCCGTTGTCGAACACCGGCGACGAGAAACCTTTGCCCAGCTCATCAAAATGCCACAGCATTTCGGGACCTTCGGCCGGCCACTCCTTCAATAAATTTTTATCCGGATAAATACCGTCGGCCTGCGGACCTCTCCAGTGGGTGGTCTGTCCGATAGATGAAATGTTCATTATCAGTGCTGATAATGTAATAAACAGATATTTTGACATATACGTGGCGTTATTGAATTAGAGACGACGAAAATAGGCAAAAGAAGGGAAATTGCAATGTGAGAGTTTAGGAGGTTAGGAAGTTTAGGAGTTGAGGAGTTTAGGAGGTTAGGAAGTTTAGGAGTTGAGGAGTTTAGGAGTTTAGGAGGTCGGCGGGCAGTTGGCAGTTGGCAGTTGGCAGTCGGCAGTCGGCGATGGGTAGGGGAAATCCATGGTGTTCTTCATTATCATATTATCACATCAACACATTATCACATCAACACATTAACACATTAACACATTAACACATTAACTCCTCACCTTCTAAACGTCTAAACTTTCACAATTTATCCTAATTTAGCAACCTCAAATTCAATGGCAAGGTGAAGGGCAAGTCTGGACGTATTATTCTGATGATGTTACTGGTGGGTATGGGTGTCGTATCGAGGGCACAGGCGCCATCGGAAAGGCTCGATATCGACAGGATACCCCAGCGGGCGGTAAGGGATCTGGTACGTAAGGAAAAGGTGAGTACAGCAAATGATTTTCAAAAGATTGCCACCGCCTGTTATAGTGTGGATGATTCCAGCAGCTATCAGACCAACCTCAAAACCTACACGGTAAAAGAAAAGATCGGGAAGGTGTGGGAGAAATACACCAATTTATCGCCGAGAAAGGCCTGGAGTGGCCGCACCGTAAAATTCGGATTTCTGTTTTCGAAATTGCAAAACCGGTTTGTATATGCCGAGGAGGCCGATGAACCGATCCGGGTAGGTAATATTATATATGTTAACCTTCGGTTGCTGAAAGGGATCAAGAACCTGGGTGTGGCATTTGAGGTGACCAAACTCGACGAGGCATCCAAAACGATCTGTTTTTGTTATCTCGAGGATGGCATATCCACCGGTAGCCAGGAGATCAGCTTTACCGAACTATCCAATGGCAATACCAAAATAAGTCATCTCACCCATTACCGGAGCCATTCTGCGTTCCGCGACCGCGAGCTCTATCCCATCTTTCATTCCAAATTTGTAGGTGAATTTCATCATAATATCCTTCATCAGATTGATAAAGGGGTATGATCAGGTAAATTGCAGGTAAAATGATACCGGAAACCGACCCACTATTGGCCGAAATTCGGAAATGGCTTATCGACCATCCCATAGCTGCCAACCAGGAGTTGGATATTCATGAGGTTCCGGTCAGCGTGTTTGATCTTTCTCCATCTGAGGACCGCCTCAAGCAGCTCAACCATCAAATAAAATCCTTACCCCTTCAGCAGCAAAAGTTGTTGCTCTGGCTGAGTCGCGATCTGGAGCCGGTGGTAATCATCGAATCCATGGAGTATGCTTCTCCGGAATTGTTTTGGCTGGATAAGGCTTTGCTGATTAAGGAGATAGATCCTGTGGCCCGTCAGAAAGAGGTATTGCAGGTTTTTGAGATCAATCAATCGCTTCTGGACCAGATGATCACCGTAAGTGATTTGATGGATGCGGAGCAGGAGAAGGTGAAAAAGAGAAAATACCGGAACTGGGGATTAGCCGCTGCACCAGTGGTGCTGGTTTTATTCTGGCTGTTTATCTATCCCATTCTCTCGAAACCGGACCCTGTCGCTTTATTTGATCGGTACAAAATCACCTATCGGGTCGATTTGTCTGCGATTGACACGGTATCCTATCAGGGTGGGGCCTTTTATGAGGCTAATTTACTGATGGATGAAGGCAACTTTAATCAGGCTGCCACGCTTTTTGAAGAATTGATTGCAGCCGATAGCACTTACCGGACCCCATCACGCTGGTTTCTCGGTTTGCTGAAACTCCGCAGCGGCGACATTCAATCGTGCAAAGAACAACTGAATGCCATCCGCGGCGAGGATCCTGTTTTTTACAAAAAGGTTGCTGAAAAGCTGGTTGTCAGATAATCAGATTTTAACGCTGGCCACCGTCACAAATAGAACGGTCAGTTTAAAAGTTACATCCTTTTTATCTGCGGTACCCGAAAACTCTACTGTTATTGAAGTTTGTTCCTCCAGGATGGTGTTGATCTTGGCAAACTGACCGTTGGCATTATCAAATGTCACGGTGGTTCCGTTTGTCAAAGATAGATTGGTAAATGTCCACTGGGTTGAATTGGTGGCGGTTGAAATTTTCAGGACGGCATTTGTCAGGGTAACATTTGCTGACAGATCGCTGACGGTGCCATCCAAGGAAGTCAGGCTAAATCCCTGTATTTTACTTTTGTAATCTGCCAGGTCCGCGTTGCTCAGCGGATTAAATGTGTTCGTGGAGCTGAAAGTGCCCATGGCGGAGGATTTCAGTTCCGGTGATTGGATGTTAATCGGCAGATCAACAGAAAAGTTGGCATCAACTTTTACTGCGAGCAAATCTTTAATTTTCTGGCAGGAGCTGAGGATCAGAATCAGGGATACAACACTCAGGGTCAGGATTCTTTTATTCATGGGATTCAGATTTAGTTTGTAATTGTAACGAAATTACGTAAAAAATGTTTTCGGGTGAGATTAGTCGGTAAAATGGTACAGGAATACTATATACCCCACATAAGCCGGTTTTGGATTTCCGAGAATTTCCATGGTCACCTTCATCCTGGTTTTAATGGTTCCACGTAAATTCGTTAATGCATCCATAAAGACCCGTATCCTCACCTGGTCGTTCACCTTAACGGGCTGATTAAATTTAAAATCCTCGATTCCATAATTCACCAGGAGTTTCACCTTACGAACATCTGCAATTTGTTCCCACAGCACCGGTAATAGAGAAAGAGTAAGATATCCATGGGCGATCGTCGTTCCGAAAGGGGATTCCGTTTTGGCACGTTCGGGATCCACATGAATCCATTGATGATCGAGGGTAGAATCCGCAAACTGGTTGATTTGTTCCTGTGTGATCGTCAGATAATCAGATACTCCAATTTCCTGTCCTACCAGGGTCTGGAATTCTTCAAGGCCATTTATGATTCTTGGGCTCATAATATATATAGGTATCGATTTAAGTTTCACCGGCCAAGATAACAGTATTTCGTAGAGACGCATAATGATGCGTCTCATGTCACGCGTTTCGCGTTTCGCATTTCGCATTTCGCGTCACGCATTTCGCGTCACGCGACACGTCCCTAAACGACGAATGAACAATCTGACACACAAATCCTCAATTTTCGTCCATTCGTCAAACGTGTTTTTGCACAAGAACATCATTTAGTCCTACAAAAATTGTGTTGGTCAAATGAATTGAAATTGCCGATACATCAATAATGGCGGGCCTTTCAGGGTGCTCTATCTTTGAATCAACAAAACGAAAAAGAAAAAGAAAAGCGCCATGAAAAACTCAATCATCACCACCGCAGCAGCAATCTTAATGATGGCTTTTTCCTTTTCCAATGCAAATGCTCAGGTTTCCTGCACCGGTCACATTTCCGCAGAAGTTGTCGACGCCGTCACCGCTTCCATTTCCACCTCCTCGATTGTAAATCCCAACAGCAATATCACTCCGGCTACCTTTTCTGTTTCCAGCACACAAGCTTCCACTTTCGCAGTGAACATGCCCGAAGGCGAAACCACCCTGACCAGTGCCGACGGACTGCAGACCATGACCCTTACCGATTGGGTTCTTGGCCAGAACAATTCAGTAGCCAACAATACACAGAAAGTAAGCATCGGTGCCACCATCGCCGACCGGAACAACGAAACCCCGAAAGGCGTTTACTCCGGATCTTACAAAGTGACCTTCTCCTACAACTAATCTTCCCTCCTTTTCCCCTCGACAGAGTTGTCATCCCCGCGAACGCGGGGACCCCGTCC
>JBBQOG010000304.1:0-4535 GCA_038330665.1 Bacteroidales bacterium | reverse complement strand
AGAGTATACCGTAAAAATTTTCGTGGACGGCGCGGAATTATCTGCAGATTTTCTGGTTCAGAGGGACAGCTGGAAGTAGCCTCGTTCCTGAAGGAATCAGAAGAAAAAGACGTGACTCCCCGGGAGTCGCGTCTTTTTTTGTTTGAAAGGGATATTGTATATTCGCTCCGCTCGATACCCTAACCAAAAAAGATGCATCTGTCCATGGCATAAATGCCATGGCAATTGATAATCGAAACTTTGAAACCCTGAAACCTTGAAACCATGAAACGAACTGTCCTCCAAATGCTCCGCAGCAGCGCCGAAAAATACCCGAAAACGGTCTACACCAATCAAAAGGGTGACGGGGGCTGGGTAGGTTTAACTTATCCGGAAGTGCTTCATGAATCCAGATTTCTGGCAGTCGGGCTTCACCAGATGGGCATCGAGCCCGGTGATAAGGTAGCTATTCTGGCAGAAGGCCGTAATCGCTGGTTGACTGGCGAATACGGAATATTGTTTGCCGGCGGAACCACTGTTCCACTATCCATTAAACTGATGCCGGATGAAGTCCTTTTCCGTTTGAATCATTCGGAATCCAAGGCCATCATCGTTTCCAGGAATACTTTTGAAAAGGCAGCTTCCATCTGGACCCAGCTTGATTTCACCAAAAAAATCATTTTTCTGGATGATGACATCAGCTCGATCGAAAAGGATTGCCAGGAATTCGGGATCAGTACGACCAAGGATATTGTGCGCTATACGGATATCCTCCAGGCTGGAAAACACCAATTTGAGGAATCCGAGCCGTACCTTGAAAAGATTGAGGAGGAACTCTCGGAAGATGACGTGGTCACGATTTCTTATACCTCCGGAACCACGGGTGATCCGAAAGGGATCATGCTTACGCAGCTCAACTATCATTCGAATTGCACGGATGCCATGAACTACTTCAATGTGGCTGTGGGCGACCGGCTTTATATTATCCTTCCATTGGATCACTCGTTCGCGCATACGGTGGGAATATATGCGGCACTACTCAGGGGGCTGAGCCTCTATTTTGTCGACGCAAGGGGTGGCGGGGTTCAAACCCTGAAAAACATTCCGATCAACCTGGTCGAATGCAATCCCCACTTTATTCTGACCGTTCCGGCGCTTTCCGGCAATTTCATGTCGAAAATAAAAGATGGCGTGGCAGCCAAGGGGAAATTCGTGAACAGTATTTTCAATGCGGGCCTGAATGCAGGTATCCGCATCAACCGTGACGGATACCATAAAGCCGGGGTACTGATCAGGATGGTGAATTATATTCCATACAAGATCGCGGACGCACTCGTATTCAAAAAGGTCCGTAAAATATTTGGCAATAACATCCGGTTTCTGGTCGGTGGCGGTGCCCTGCTGGACATCCGTCAGCAGCTGTTTTTCTATACCCTTGGAGTGCCCGTGTTTCAGGGCTATGGATTAAGTGAAGCCACTCCGATCATCTCCGCCAATACACCTGAAGTCCATAAACTGGGATCCTCCGGAAAGTTGATTCCAAACCTGATTTGCAAGATATTACGTGCCGACGAATCGGAGGCCAATCCGGGAGAAAAAGGTGAGATTGTGATCCAGGGCGATAATGTCATGAAAGGTTATTACAAAAATCCGGATTCAACGGACAGATCACTCAAAAACGGGTGGTTATATACCGGTGACCTGGGTTACTTTGATCAGGATAATTTCCTGATCGTTTCCGGTCGCGGTAAGGCCCTCCTGATTTCGGCCGACGGCGAAAAATATTCCCCGGAAGGTATTGAGGAAGCCATACAGAATTCTTCCGAATTGATCTTACAGGCCATGGTATACAATGACATGCGAAAATACACCTCGGCGATTGTCACGCTCGATTCCGCGAAAGTTTCGAAGTATGTGGAGAAGAACAAAATTGCAGACAGCGAGATTTTGGTTAAAGCCATCAAGCTGGATTTCTACCGATTCAAAGACACAGCCGAATATCGGAACCAGTTTCCGGAAAAATGGATTCCATCAACATTTCAAATTGTTATTGAACCTTTTACGGAACAAAATCACATGATCAATTCGACCATGAAGATGGTCCGCCACAAAATTCAGGAAGCCTATCCGGATAAAATTGAATTGATGTATACGCCGGAAGGAAGTAATTCTGTAAACGATATTAACAGACAGACGGTGAAGAAATTTTTGCCGTTTAACCAATGATGAAAAAAAATCTTTTACTCCTCTTGATTCCGCTAATGCTGGCAGCCTGCACAGGCCGGCAGGCCGAAGACAATCGTCCGGTAATCACCGTAACGATTCTGCCCATGCAGTATTTTGCAGAACAGCTCGCCGGCGACCGCTTCCGGATCAATGTAATGGTACCACCCGGAGCCAGTCATCATAATTATGATCCGACTCCCCGGCAGCTCAAGGACCTGGAAAACTCCAAAGTGCTTTTCATCAACGGGCATCTCGGTTTTGAAATAGCCTGGGTTCCGAAGATGAAGTCGAATTATCCCAACCTGCCCATCGTGGATCTTTCATCGGGCATCGACCTGATCACGATTGAGGGGGGCGAGGGGGGGCATACTTCAGACGAACATGGCGAAGCTGAAGGATCCGGTCATGACCATGAAGGCGTAGATCCACATTATTGGCTATCGGTAACCGAGGCTCACAGGCTTGCAGCCAACATGGCTGAAGGTCTGATCCGGGTGGATCCCGACATGCGGGATGAAATTGAGTCGAACCGGGCCCGGCTAGATAAACGTCTTGACAGTCTCGCCCTGGCTATGCAAACCAAATTCAGGGATATGACCCGCCGGAGTTTCATGATATTCCATCCGGCACTGGGATACTTTGCCCGCGATTTCCATTTCTTCCAATATTCGATGGAACTGGCCGGAAAAGAACCGACCGCTTCGCATTTTCGTGAACTGGTTGATCTGGCACGAAAAGAACAGATCAATACTATATTTATTCAAAAGGAGTATGACCAGGAAAATGCGTCCACATTTTCACGGGAAACCGGAGCCCGGATTGTGACCATCGATCCGATGTCGCCAGATTGGTTCCGTGAAATGGAGCAACTGGGTAACCGTGTGGCCGAGATTGAAAAAAGGCAGCCATAAACAGTGTACAACATTTGGTACCTTTGTACTCCATGAATTTAGTAGAATTAAAATCGGTTAGTTTCGGATATCGTAATGAACCGGTGATCGACGGGGTGAATCTCGTCATCCGGGAAGGAGATTTCATCGGAATGATCGGCCCGAATGGAGGCGGTAAATCCACCATCATCCGGCTGATCATGGGCCTGTTGGAACCCTGGAGCGGACAAGTACTGATCGATAAGGAGGTAAACATTGGCTACCTTCCTCAAACACATACATTTGACAACCGGTTTCCTATTTCTGTGCTCGAGGTGGTGCTCAGTGGCCTGCTGAAAATCGAAGGGATTACCACGCGGGTGACTAAGAAAGACAAAATCAAAGCCATGGAGGTATTGGAAAAGGTAGGCATGGCCAATCTGGCCAAAAGGTCGATCGGTGAACTTTCCGGTGGTCAAATGCAACGGGTGTTTATCGGGAGGGCCCTGATTTCCAACCCCCAACTCCTGATTCTGGATGAGCCGGTAACTTTTGTGGATAACCGTTTTGAACAGGAATTATACAGTCTTCTGGACATCATCAGCCGCGAAACTTCCATCTTGTTAGTCAGCCACGATGTCGGCCAGATCGTTTCATCCGTTAAAACCATTGCCTGTGTCAACCGGCACTTGCACTATCATCCGAGTAACCAGATCACCGAAGAAATCCTTGAATCCTACAATTGCCCGATCGACCTGATCACACACGGTCACGTACCCCATCGGGTTTTACACACCCACCTCACATGATCCTGGATTTCTTAAAATACGATTTTATCCTGTATGCACTGGCGGCCTCCCTGCTGGGAAGCATAACCGCCGGAATCATTGGCACCTATGTGGTGACCCGGAGAATGGTTTTTATTACCGGCGGGATCACGCATGCCTCATTTGGCGGCCTGGGCCTGGGATTCTTCCTGGGAATCAATCCCCTGATCGGCGCCGCGGTATTTGGACTGGCATCAGGTATAGGGGTGGAATACCTCTCACGATTCCGCAAAATCCGGGAAGATTCCGTCATTGCGATGGTCTGGTCGTTCGGGATGGCCATCGGGATCATATTTATCTCACTTACCCCCGGATATGCGCCGAACCTGATGAGCTATCTTTTTGGCAACATCCTAAGCGTTTCCATGGGCGATATCTGGATCATGGCAATCCTGATGTTGCTGGTTCTATCGCTGTTTGTACCCTTTTTCCGCCTGATCCAATACCTCACCTTCGATGAGGAGTTCGCCCGCACCAGCCGGGTGCCGGTAAGTTTTTTCAAGTATCTGCTTGCCGCACTGGTTGCCCTTACGGCTGTGGTTTATATTCGCGTGGCCGGAATTATCCTGGTGCTTTCCCTGCTGACCATTCCCCAGAATACCGCGTTATTGTTCTCCAATAACCTGAAGACTAT
>JBBQOG010000303.1:0-4537 GCA_038330665.1 Bacteroidales bacterium | reverse complement strand
AAGCTGGTTATCACCTATACTCCCCTGCAGTAAATAACAAATTATTCTTCCTTTTTGGGTTCAAATCAAACAATTCCGTTAAATTTCGGAATCAAACCTTTTGAACCCTTACCAATATGTGTGGAATTGTCGGGTATATCGGCCCTCGTGAGGCCTATCCCATTCTGATTAGCGGACTCAAGCGTCTGGAATACCGTGGCTATGACTCTGCCGGTATCGCCCTGATCAGTGATGGATTCAATGTGCAGAAATGCAAGGGAAAAGTGGCCGATCTGGAAAGGATGGGTATTTCCAAAACAAAAAGCGGAAACATCGGCATGGGACACACCCGCTGGGCCACCCACGGTGAGCCCAACGAAATCAATGCACATCCCCACACCTCATTCAAAGGCCATTTCGTGCTGGTGCATAACGGCATCATCGAAAACTATGCATCCATCAAGCGCCATCTGAAAACCCGGGGGATCAGCTTCACCGGTGAAACGGATACCGAGGTACTGGTCAACCTGATCGAACATTTATATCTGGAAGGGGATCTTTCTGCAGAACTGGCTATCCTGATGGCTCTCAACAAAGTGGAGGGAGCATACGGGATTGTGGTTGCCTGCCGGGATGAACCCGATCAGCTCTTTGCCGCGCGAAAAGGGAGTCCCCTGGTTATTGGTGTCGGACAGGGAGAGTATTTTCTGGCTTCTGATGCCACCCCATTGGTGGAACATACCCAGAACGTCATTTACCTGAACGACGAGGATTTTGCCGTCATCAGTCGCGACCGCCTGATTCTTAGGACGCTCCGTAATTCAGCCCATACCCCGGAAATCCAGGAACTGGATCTGTCGATCGGGGAAATCGACAAAGAAGGATATGCTCATTTTATGCTCAAGGAAATATTTGAACAGCCGAGAGCCATCCAGGATACTTTCCGCGGCCGGGTATTGCCCGACCTCTCAGGCATACAGCTGGGCGGCCTTCACGATGTGCTGCAAAAACTTTACAGCGCCAAGCGCATCATCATTACCGCCTGTGGGACCTCCTGGCATGCGGGACTGGTGGGCGAATATTTCTTCGAGGAGCTGGCCCGGGTGCCGGTAGAGGTGGAGTACAGCTCTGAATTCCGCTACCGCAACCCCATCCTCGGTCCCGGTGATATCGTACTGGCCATCAGCCAGAGCGGCGAAACAGCCGATACGCTGGCAGCGATCAAACTCGCCAAGGAAAAGGGTGCCACGGTTATCGGGATATGCAATGTGGTTGGATCCTCCATCGCTCGTGAAACCCATGCGGGAGTGTATACCCATGCCGGACCCGAAATCGGCGTGGCCAGTACCAAGGCCTTTACTGCACAGGTAACGGTATTGATCATGATTGCCCTGATGACCGGACGGAATAACGGGACCCTGACCCAGGAGCGATACGAACAGCTCATCGTGGAACTGGTGGAGGTACCGGCTAAATTGAGAAAAACCCTTGAAAAGGATGCGGAAATTCTTGAAATCGCCAAAATCTTTCAGCATACCAAAAATGCCATCTATCTGGGAAGAGGGGTGTTTTTTCCTGTCGCACTCGAAGGCGCCCTCAAATTAAAGGAAATCAGCTATATCCATGCGGAGGGCTATCCGGCAGCCGAAATGAAACACGGGCCCATTGCCCTGATTGATGAAAATATGCCTGTGGTGGTGGTGGCAGCCAAGGACCAAACCCTCGATAAGGTAGTCAGTAACATTCAGGAGATCAAGGCACGAAAAGGAACCGTCATTGCCATTATAACCGAAGGCGATGAAGAGATTTCACAGATAGCAGACCATGTCATAGCGGTACCGGATTCAATGCCGGAATTCTCGGTTTTGCTTTCGGTCATCCCATTACAATTGCTGGCCTATCATATCGCTGTGCTTAGGGGTTGCGATGTCGATCAGCCCCGAAACCTGGCCAAGTCGGTTACGGTGGAATGATCCTGGTGTTTATTAGGTTGATTTTTTGAGCGGTATGCTGAGCCTTAGGTAGCCATTCAGACGGGTAAAATCCTGAGATCTCCATAAAGAAACCAGGGATTCGGTTCCGAGTGTGAGCCATTGATACCGAATCGCCAGTCCTGCCTGAAATCCAAATACCGGGTTATAGGAAAACGGAAGCCAGACTTCAAAATTCGGTGAGGAATACCTGGGACAAAGGATGATTCGCATCGGAGGCTTATCCCGGCTGCCGCTAAAGAGAATAGGCACCACGATCTGTGCGTTAGCCATCCAGTGATCCTTGATTACATAATCCAATTGCCAGGATATCCCTGGGGTCAGGGGGACAGTGAAATGGTATTTAAAAAGTTCCGGACTGTATTGGCCGTAAATGGCGGTGAGCAGAACCTGATTCACCGTATCAAGGGGTTTATACTCAAGATTACCAATGTCATGGATCAACGTAGGATAGTCTGATTGAATCTGAATTTCCCTTGAATTCTGGAAAAAGCTAATAAATCCCAAGTCGGTGATGGAGAGGCCGGTTTTAAATTTGTATTTGCCGATGCTCTGCCGGGATAGCGATACATAGATATCCGTAGCCCTGGTTGTTCCTCCCTTGACGTACATCAAACCGATATCCAGCGCGCCCCCTAACCCGGAAGGCTGGAAAAAACCATTCCCAAAGGTATAAGCATACTTCAAATTGAGACGGTCGATAGTCAGCAGTTGCTTTTCGAAGGAATAGGTTGTCGGATCGCTTTGGACAAAACCGCTTTGAAAGCCGATCAGGAGTTTGAGGTTTGCTCCCAGGTACCAGTTATCATGATGCCCCGGATTTAACACCCGGGCATAATGTCCACCCAACTCACCCCACACAAGGTACCTGGCGTCGGCTCCGGAAATCCTGGTGCTGTCGAAATTGTCTCCGGTGGTGGTTCCATTGAGGACCAGCATCACCAGTGGTAGCGGTATAGTTGCTCTGCCAACGGCACGCAGGCTGGTAAAGAAACCAAACGATTCCTTTTTGGTTGAAACCAGGTAAGCGGGACCGCAAACGGCTCCTTCGAAGGTTAGACCGGGATCAGGAACATTTTGATAATGGGAAATAGTGCCGGGATTTTTAAGAAAACCAGCAGGTCGGAAGCCTTTCGATGGAATGTAGAAGAAATTATTATCAGCAAAAAGCGACCCGCTGAGCAGGTTGACCTCGCTATATATTCCGATATCGATGATTCCTGCCGGATTGGATAAAACCGCACTCAATCCGGAATAGTTGCTGTAAAGGTCTCTTCCGATATTCTGATTAAAACCCGCGACCCGCACCAAACAACAAGCCAGAAACAGACCTAGGTAGAGCTGTTGCATAACCCGTTTAAACAGTATAACGTATATACTGCTGATTTGTTGGCCTCAGGTTTCCCTGACCTATACCAGCCGGAAGTCCATTTGCCTTTTCGCCAGGTTGGTTTTGGCGATTTCGATGGTTACTTTCTGGCCGATCACGAAGCGCCGGCGGGTATGGGCACCCACCAGACAATAATTCTTCTCGTCATATTCATAGAAATCGTCATCCATATCGCGCATGGGAACCATTCCTTCGCAATGATTATCACTAAGTTCCACGTAAAACCCCCATTCACTGATCCCTGAAATAATCCCTTCGAATCTCTCGCCGATCTTATCCTGAAGGAACTCAACCTGCTTGTATTTTACGCTTGCACGCTCAGCTTGAACTGCACGTTCCTCCATCATGCTTGACTGGACGCACATGCCTTCAACCTTTTTCTGATCTTCAGAAGGCTCGTTGTTCAGGTATTTCTCCATTAGCCGGTGAACCATCAAATCCGGGTATCTCCTGATGGGAGAAGTAAAATGGGTATAGTGCTCGAATGACAGCCCGTAGTGCCCGATATTCTGCGTAGAGTACTTTGCTTTGGCCATCGTTCTGATAGCCAGGCTTTCAATAATATACTGTTCGTTTTTACCCCGGATATCGGTTAAAAGTTTGTTCATCGAATCTGCAATCGCCTTATGGCTGGCTGTTTTAACCGAATAGCCGAAAGTATGCACAAAATTTGAAAAATTGATCAGTTTCTCCACATTTGGCCTGTCATGAATACGATAGACAAATGTTTTGGCCCGCTGCCCCTGTTTTACCTTCCCGATCCGCTCGGCCACCTTTTTATTGGCCAGCAGCATAAACTCCTCGATTAACCAGTTAGAATCCTTGGCTTCCTTGAAATAGACCCCGGTTGGCTTGCCTTTGTCATCGATATAGAACTTCACTTCCACACGCTCAAAGGAGAAGGAGCCCCTCTTGAAGCGTTCGCCCCGCAATACTTTGGCCAGCTTATGAAATTGCAGGATCTCGTTGGACAGATCCCCGGCTCCGGTTTCGATAATGGCCTGAGCTTCCTCATAGGAGAAACGGTGATCGGAATGGATGACCGTTCTTCCAAACCACTGATTCAGCACCTCTGCCTTTTCGTTCATTTCAAAAACCGCGGAATAGCAGAGCCTGTCCTCATGTGGCTTCAGTGAGCACAGGTCATTCGACAGCCGCTCAGGCAGCATGGGAACCA
>JBBQOG010000302.1:0-4547 GCA_038330665.1 Bacteroidales bacterium | reverse complement strand
TTTCCGGAGGGAAGGTCCCCCGACTCCATTTCCCTTCTTGTTATCTCTGAGCATGGAATAATTCGCTTTAGCTGATCTGTGCTCGTAAATTTAGGCATTTGGGACCAACAAGTGTTGAATTATTCAATAATTCAATCCGTTTGATTCAAAAAATCTTTTTGAAAATCTTTCCATAGCTGATCTGGCATTTCGGCTAATAAATGATTGCGGATTTCACCTCCGTCCTGTAGGATAATTCCGTTGGTTTCGATCGAATTGCGGACCGAGCTGGTTGCCACAAAGTCTTTAAAACGAACCAGTTCCCGGTTCATCCATGAAGTGGCCTCTTCGGCAAGATAATAGGACCGGGTTTCTTTCATCCAGTCCGATGGCTTGATCTGGTAGATCCATCCTGTCCGAAAGGGATCTTCATTTAAGGCTGATGGTTCTTCACTCAGGAGTGGATTGGTCGCTAAAATGATTCCCGAGATGGGAGAGTAAATCTGCAATTGCTTTCCATCATGGCCGATACCGGCAAGGAGCTGCCCCTTTTGGATAATGTCACCGGGTTTCGCGTTTTCGGTAAGGGATACCTCCCCGGTAATCCGCATAAGGAGGTCATCGAGGCCGACTTTTGCCGACCCGGATTTTTCCAGGTGGGTCCAGGTGTGATTTTTGCTGAAAAATACGCCTTGTGGGATTCGCAGGTTGGCTGGTGAGAGGGTGCTGATTATTTTCTCAACCCGTTTTTTAACATTGACCTTTTTGTTCAGAATGATCCAGAAGGGGATGAGTATGGCAAAGAATGCAATGATTGCCAGATACTCTATCCCTTTTGTTTCAAAGATGTTGGAATAACTAAATCCGTCCATTTTATTGTTTTTTATGGTTATTAATTTTCTTTAGCCCAGTCCGGTGAATCACGCAGCACAGGCATTCTCCTGATTACCCACCTGAAGATCCATATTTCAGTGAATATCACCGTGAGCGTGATCACGATTTCCATCCAGGAGGGTACATAATGGATGGCCGCATCCCACCTGAAACCGATGACCGTCACATTCAGGCGGTTTAAGATGACCCCGAGCATCGTCAGGATTGCTGCAACCTTGATCAGGCTGATCTTTTTTCTTCGGAAACTGTATACAAAGAGGAGCATCGGAATCAGCACAAAGCCTATCATTTCAAGCAGATACCACCAGCCCATCGGGGTGCCGAGCAGGTCCCAGCGTTTCTGATGGATGAAAATCAATACCTGCAGGAAGAAGTAGGCAAACATGGCCCCTGCACAAATCTTGGATAAACCGAGGATAATGCCGTTCTGGGCCTTGTGGTTCTTTTCGCTGATCTGGTTGAAAAACACCTTGTGACTGATCGATCCTTCGAAAATGACCATGGAAAGTCCGGCAAAGATGCTGGAAACCAGGAATAGTATCGGAATGAATTCAGAATACCAGAGGGGATGGATTTTATCCTTTGCCATGAGGTAGAGAGCACCCAAACCCGACTGATGGAGCGTGGAGAGGGTGATCCCGAAGATAACGGCGGCAATGGTCATGCCCGAAAGGATCTTGCGGGCGCGTTTAGCCCCGAGCCATTCGGCAACCGCCGGCGAGAATTCTATCAGCTGAGCGAGCATGTAAAGCAAGAAATGCCAGGCCACCAGGAACAATACCGAACTCACTCCAAAACTGTTTCCAATGATCGGATTGATCACATTCCACGGGCGACCGAGGTCGAGCAGCAAGGCACCGGCATAGAATACATAGGCCAGAAATCCGTTTAGCACGGTTATCCTTACGATGGAGTGGTATTTCTGATTGTTCAGGATATATACGATAAAGGTGAGCACATAGGCGCCACCGGCAAAGGCGACACCGGTGACCACGTCGAAGCCGATCCACAAACCCCAGGGAACTTCCTGAGTCAGGTTGGTCACGGCGCCGATCCCTTTCCAGAAGCGGATTACGATCAAAACAACACCCAACAGAATGACTGGGATTGAAATGATATTAAAGGGAGTGAGTAGTTTACCCTTGGGTTTAAATTCACTGAGTAAGAATTTCCAGATGGACTTGCCATCATTATCCTTTGCGACAGTATAAGCCATGTTACTCATTTTCTTCTTCTGGATTATGGTTAGGTTTTTTGGTCCGGGTGGTTTCATGTATGCCCAGCAAAAGCACTGGCAATAGAACAAATACAGAGGGTACGCTGTAAAGGAATCCTTTCGAGAGGGCAGGATAGGATTCATTCTGCAGGTTGGTGCGGAATCCAAGTTCCTCAGGAGGAACCTGGGCTGCGTACAATTCGCTGGTTCCACCTGCCTCATGCTCACCATAGATATAATCGGCATACACATCGGGCTGATCGTTGATACGCTTGCGGGCTTCATGGATCAGCTCCCTGCGGGTACCGAACATAATGGCTTCGGCCGGACAATTTTCGGCACAAACCGGATTTTTACCCTCCTTGATCCGGTCGTAGCACATGTCGCACTTCACGATTTTTGGATTGGCACTGTGATACTCAAATTTAGGTACATCAAACGGGCAGGATACCATACAGTACCTGCAGCCCATGCATTTGTTGCCCCGCCAGATGACCGGGCCTTCCTTGGTTTTATACATGGCCTGTGTGAGGCAGGCTGCCGCGCAGGCAGGTTCGTTGCAATGCATGCACTGCTGCTTGGAAAATACTTCTCCTTTGGTCGTGCTGAATGCATTCACTACCGTTCGCCTGGTTTCATCTGTTTTTCGGGTTACCCCGGCTTCAGGTGCGTCGGTGGGTGCCGGCAGATTGTGCGTTTCTGCGCACATGGTCTCGCAGGTTTGGCAGCCCACACATCGTGTGGAATCATACAATATTCCGTAAAATTCGATGTCGCTTTTATCTTTCGGGGAGGCCCCTAATCTTTTACCCAATGCCAGTGACGCTCCCGTCAATCCCAGCGTTTTCATAAATACTCTCCGGTCAAGTCCCATGATATCTTTTTATTAAGTTATTTACTTGAATCAATGAATTGGGTCTGGAAATCTTCCCATATTTCCGGCGGGAGATTCTCCAGCAGGCTGTCGGCGATTTCTCCGCCATCCTGAAGAATGACGTATGCGTATTCCGGTTCTTCAGGTTTTACATTTTGTGCCAGAAAATCTTTTAAACGGGTGAATTCCGTACGGATCCATTCCCCATAATTATCTGACCTCAGCAGAAACTGAATTTCCCTGACCCAGTTGGTAGGTTCCAGCTTATAAATCCATCCCTCGCCGAATGGAGCGGAATTAACCAGGGTAGCATCGGTGACCACATTGCTGTTGTCAGCCAGGATGATACCGGAAACCGGGGAATTGATATGTAGCCGTTTGCCATGCTGAACAAGCGTCAGGATGGGCTCACCCTTGATCACCTTTTCACCCGGCAATTTGAATTTTATACTTGTGATGGTTCCGGTAACATGCTGAAGGAAGTCATCAATCCCGATACGCACCGTACCATCCTTTTCCATGAAGGTCCAGGTATGTGTTTTATCGTAAAGAACCCCTTTTGGCATGGTCAGGGTGTTCATACTCAGGGCCCCGCGACGGATGTCTCCCGAAGCCGACCGGGCCGGTTTGTTGATGGCTCTGTACCGGATGACAAATGAAATGATCGCGATCAGGATCACCAGTCCTGCCAGAATGGTAATGATGAGTTGGATCATATTGACTCCTTCCGATGCCTGAACCACCTGGAAAGCACCCGGCAAGTGGTCGATTTTGGACAGCCGCTCACTATTGGCCAGGGAGGTGAAACCACCCGTTTCGATAGTTGCCTGTCCAGCCGTCAGTATATACCGCAGAAAAGCATTCTCATTCTGGTTTTCAGGTTTTATCACGGATACGGCGTAAATATTTCCACATAAGGCTTCCGGATATTTGCCGATCCATATTCCGCGCGATAAGTCGGCCAGGTTTCCATAAATATTCTCCACATAATCCAGCCGGCCATTCGCATTCTTGTCGATGGGCATCATGGCAATTCCTGCCAATTGGTTATTTTCCTCTGCTGCCAGCAGGTCGGTGAGTTTGCAAAACCCGATTCCATTGGGATCTTTGCGGATGGCATCGATCATTTCAGCTCCTCCGGCAACCGGCATACCTGAAATCAGTGAGGGTTCCAGACCGGTAAATCCGGCAATCTTTTCAGTAACCGATGTATTATCCATCAGGTAGAAATTAACAGGAGCGTTTCCAACACCATCCAAAAGATTGCTCCAGGTGCAACTACCCTTTTGCTTAAAGATTTCGCTGAACCGTGCAATGGAGATCCCTTTGCTGCCTATTTCAGCTATCAGGGGATTTGAACCGCTGATAACCGGAACCACCACGTCGCGGCCTACAATGGTTTTCCATTGCGTATTGCCCTTCGCGTTCCGGTTGAAATTCCCCGACACAAACGAGAGGTCGGCACCCGCTTCGTCAAGTCCCACAACCTTTATGGTGACCCTTGGATTGTCGGCTGTAAATTCGCCAGCCCATTTTGAGGTAATGGCGTGCAAGTCGGGAGTGCTCGAAACGGTCATTGTTCCC
>JBBQOG010000301.1:0-4556 GCA_038330665.1 Bacteroidales bacterium | reverse complement strand
AAAATCGAATACAATTTCAGCCAGGGGCATTTCAAAAGAAAGTTCCACACGGTCCTGTGTCAGATAAACCTGCGATTTCAGTTCGCCCCTTTTGTCGAGACAAAGCTTCATGATGGCTCCGATATAATCGGGCATGGTAATAATCTGGGCCTGGATATAGGGTTCCTCGATCCGGTCGATTTCTGTTGGATCCGGCAGTCCTGAAGGGTTATAAACATCCAGGCGTTCACCTTTTCTACCGAAAACATGATAAAATACGTTTGGCACGGTAGAAATAACGGCCATATCAAACTCACGATCGAGTCGTTCCTGAACGATTTCCATGTGCAAAAGCCCCAGAAAACCACAGCGAAAACCGAACCCAAGCGCAGCAGAAGATTCGGGTTCATAGGTCAATGAAGCGTCATTTAGCACGAGCTTTTCAAGGGCATCCCGCAGATCTTCATAATCATCGGTATCAATCGGATACAATCCTGCAAACACCATCGGCTTCACATTCTCAAACCCTGAAATCGCCTTTGCGCAGGGTCGGTCGACATGCGTAATGGTATCACCGACCTTCACTTCCTTGGAGGCTTTGATACCAGAAATAATGTATCCCACATCACCGGTGCTCAACTTTTTCCGTGGGGAAAGTCCGAGGGTGAGCACCCCGATCTCATCCGCTTCATACTCCTTGCCTGTATTGAAAAATTTGACATGATCACCGACATTGATTTCACCATTGATAATTTTGAAATAGGCCAGCACACCGCGATAGGAATTAAACAGCGAATCAAAAATTAGGGCCTGTAAAGGAGCTGCCGGATCGCCCTTCGGACATGGAATTCTTTCGACAATTCTTTCCAGCACCTGTTCCACCCCGAAGCCTGTTTTACCGCTGGCCTGGATGATATCCTCACGTGTGCATCCCACCAGATCTATAATCTGCTCGGTGACTTCTTCGGGCATGGCCGCCGGAAGGTCCATCTTATTTAAAACAGGGATGATTTCCAGATTGTGGTCCATCGCCTGGTAAAGAACCGAGATCGACTGTGCCTGAATCCCCTGTGTGGCATCGACCACCAGCAACGCCCCTTCGCATGCCGCGATGGCTCTTGAAACTTCGTAAGAGAAGTCAACATGACCGGGGGTATCAATCAGGTTCAGGACATATTCCTGTCCATCCTTACGATAATTCATCTGAATGGCATGGCTTTTTATCGTAATTCCCCGTTCCCTCTCAAGGTCCATGTTGTCGAGAACCTGTTCCTGCATATCCTTGCCGATAACCGTTTTCGTCACTTCAAGCAATCGGTCGGCCAGGGTGCTTTTCCCATGGTCAATATGAGCAATGATACAAAAGTTACGTAGGTTCTTCATGCGTTTCGACAGCGGCTAAATTTGGCGCAAAGATAGACAAAAAGGGTATACCAAAAAGGGCCACTGATTGATCAATGACATGATTGGGTACGACGGGAGGGGGTCGCCGACCCTAGCAATCGCGATAATGGACGGGGTCCCCGACCGAAACAATCGTGGTAATGGACGGGGTCCCCGCCTTCGCGGGGATGACAACTCTCCGAGGAAGATTTAGTGTTTGGTAGCGATGCCGGATATTTCAATTTCTGCATCCTTTGGCAGCCTGCCAATCTGTATCGCAGCCCTGGCAGGAAACTTCTTATTCTTGAAGAAAGGAGCATAAGCCTCGTTTATCGCACCGTAATTATCCATATTGGTCATATAAATATTGACCATCACCAGATCTTCGTAATCAAGATTATTATTCTTGAGCAGTGTTCCAAGATTTTTCATGCATTGCTCGGTAGCCTTTTTAATATCCCCGCTGATCATCACTCCGGTTTCCGGAACGATTGGAATTTGTCCGGAAAGATAGAGGGTTCCATTGGCCATTACTGCCGGTGTATAGGGAGCGATGGGTTTGGGCGTAACCGGTTCCTGAGACCTGCATGCTACAACGCTGAACAGGAGGAAACTTGCGAGAAATGCTATTTTTTTCATGTGTGCTCAGATTACTGTTGTTTGATAATTTTAGTGGTCTTTATATGACCATTGTTATCCGTCATTCTGACCATATAGAATCCGGCAGGCACTTCACTTAGATTCCATATCAGGCGGTCGGCCGAAAGTTCCGGAGTCTTTGTTTCGATGGTTTTTCCCAACATATCAACCAATTGAAAAGTAAGATTGGTGAAACCCACCGCATTATATTGAACAACCAGTTCGTTTTTAGCAGGATTCGGGTAGCAATCCATACGGAATATGAGATTGGCGGGATCGCCGATACCCAGATTTAAAAAGCTGGAAAACACCTCTTTTGTCGAATTAACATACGTATTGCCCTGCCAATCCTTAGTGATTTTCTGGGTGGCCTGATTTCCCTGATAGGTGATGTCGAATTGGTAGCCACTGAGTGTGTACCAGGAAACGCCCATCCACATCTCACTGGTTTGCAGGATCAGGTTACCATGGCTGTCAAAATTGGAAATATCCCTCATCATCGGGGTATATTCCGAGGCGTCAGCCTCCCAGAATGACATGATCATGGTTACGCTGTCGTAATTCCCATAGGTAAAGTCCATTTTGCTGAACGGCAACCAGTTTCCATTTTCCCAATTTTCGGAAATCATGGACCCCTCGCTTCCATTGGCCAGCCACGACATCGTTACACGAGTGGAATTGGTCCAGGTACCGGTTTCATAAAGCTCGTTGATAAAGGTGCTGGGCAGGTTATTGGTTCCGTAGGTATACGTGGTCCGGCTGACAAGAGCATATTGGCCGGAAGTCTGATCCCACATGGATTGGGTAGTTTTCATCAGTTTCCCATTCTGTACCTCGTTCTGGAATTGTGCTCCTCCTTTCATCACCCAGGCATTTCCGGTATAATCTTCCGAAACTTCCAGTGTAGGATTATTGTATGCATCATATTCTACTCTTGAACGGCTGACATCCACCCAGGTACCGTTAACAGAATTCTGTTCCAGTATCAAGGTTGGCATTCGCAGATTATTGTAGGTGTAGGTGGTTTTGGTGTCGGTACCGACAGACAAGTCCCATATAACGGTTAACGGATCACCTAACTGATTATACGTAATATCCTGAACTTTTTCGGCTTCCCAAGCTGCGCCCGCCCAGAGGTACCAGTCGACATGCTGGGGGTAGGAACCCACTATAGATGATTGACCGCTTTTCAGATGGCTTTTACCATCCGGAAGAGTTACTTTAAGTTTTTGGCTGAAACCATTTCCGGCGCTTAATAGCAGGGTTAATCCCAATGAAAGAAGTAGTAGTCGTTTCATACTTTGAAAAGTTTAATTGTGGTAGAATCTTGTGGATAAATTTAGGAACATTTATAATACAATCTATGCATAGGATTGTTGTGCCCGCAATTTAAACCGGACACTATTGTGTTGAGCAAAAAAAAGCCCCCCGGAGTTTCCGGAGGGCTTTTAGATATTTCATTAGAGACGGATATTACATCATTCCGCCCATGCCGCCCATGCCGCCCATGCCAGGGGCACCGCCGCCGTTGTCTTTCTCTTCAACGATGTCAGCGATAAGGGTTTCGGTGGTCAGGATCATTCCTGCAATCGAAGCAGCATTTTCCAAAGCCACGCGTGCAACTTTAGTTGGATCGATCACGCCGGTTTCATAAAGATGTTCATACTTTTCGGTACGGGCATTGAAGCCATAATCACCTTTACCTTTTTTGACTTCCTGAACGATAACGGAACCTTCGATTCCGGCATTAGCGACAATCTGGCGCAGCGGCTCTTCGAGCGCGCGGCGAATGATTGCAATACCGGTGGTTTGGTCGTCGTTATCACCTTTCAGACCTTCGAGTGATTTAATGGCGCGGATATAAGCTACGCCACCACCCGGAATGATACCTTCTTCTACCGCTGCACGGGTTGCGCTAAGTGCATCATCGACGCGGTCTTTTTTCTCTTTCATTTCAACTTCAGAAGGAGCACCGATATAAAGCACTGCGACTCCGCCGGCCAATTTTGCCAGACGTTCCTGCAGTTTTTCGCGGTCATAATCTGAGGTAGTCGTTTCAATCTGAGCCTTAATCTGGTTGACGCGGGCCTTGATCATTTTCTTGTCGCCATTACCATTCACAATGATGGTATTCTCCTTGTCGATAGTCACTTTTTCAGCAATACCAAGCATATCGAGGGTAGTGGTTTCCAGTTTCATGCCGGTTTCTTCAGAAACAACGGTACCACCGGTAAGGATGGCAAGATCCTGAAGCATTTCTTTCCTGCGGTCACCGAATCCCGGAGCTTTAACAGCGGCGATTTTCAGGCTTCCACGGAGCTTGTTTACGACTAAAGTAGCAAGGGCTTCACCCTCCACATCTTCAGCAATAATCAGCAGTGGACGGCCGGTTTGTACGCTGGCTTCCAACAAAGGAAGCAGGTCCTTCATCGAAGACACTTTTTTGTCGTAGATCAGGATATAAGGATTTTCGAGAACCGTTTCCATTTTCTCGGTATCGGTCACGAAGTAAGCTGACAGATAACCTCTGTCGAACTGCATGCCTTCAACCACTT
>JBBQOG010000300.1:0-4557 GCA_038330665.1 Bacteroidales bacterium | reverse complement strand
TGAAATCCGGATGTGCCGAGGACTCCGTCGCTGCAGCAAAGCGTGTACCGATCTGAACTCCTTCGGCTCCAAGGGCGAACGCCGCCAGCATCGACCGGCCGCCTGAAATACCTCCGGCAGCCATCAGTGGAATCTGAATATTATTTCGGATCATGGGAATGAGCGTCATGGTAGTGGTTTCCTCACGACCATTATGTCCTCCGGCTTCAAAACCTTCGGCGACCACGGCATCCACACCGGCCTCCTGCGATTTCAGGGCAAAGCGTACGTTTGAAACCACATGGGCCACCAGAATCCCCTGATCCTTGAACCAGGCAGTATATTTTGCCGGACTCCCTGCCGAGGTGAACACGATAGGAACCTTTTCTTCGGCCACCACTTTTACAATTTCATCCACGTGCGGATAAAGGAGCGGAATATTGACCCCGAAAGGGTGGTTTGTGGCTGCCCGGCATTTTTGGATATGCTCCCTGACCAGGTCCGGATACATGGAGCCGGATCCGATCAGGCCCAACCCACCGGCATTACTAACCGCTGAGGCCAATCGCCAGCCACTGCACCAGATCATACCACCCTGAACCACAGGATAGCGGATGCCGAATAATTCTGTGATCCTATTCCCCACGCTTATAAATTAATGAAACCAGGGTTTTATCGTCGCCTCCCATATTCAGTGACAAGCCGTAAGGCCTTGCCGCTCTGAGATTGATCTGTGCATTGCCGGCTTTACCGGTAAGCTGTTCCCAGAGAGTGACAGCCATATGAACTCCGGTAGCTCCGGTCGGATGACCCCAGCCGATGAGGCCGCCGGTCGTATTGAAAGGAACTTCTCCATTTCGGGAAGTTTCTCCCGCCAGCACATAATCGGGCCCTTCGCCTTTTTTCGCAAGACCGAGTGCTTCCACTCCGAGTATCCCGGCAATGGTAAAGCAATCATGCGTTTCCACCGTCCCCACCTGGCCAATGGTAATTCCAGCCATTTTCATTGCCTTTTCTGCAGCCAGTTTTCCCGTCGTCATTTCGGCCGGATCCACAGGTTTTGCCGTAATATCAGCAACGGCATGACCGAAACCGGTAATCTCCACCGCATCAGACGGTGAAATACCAATCCGGCGCAAACCCTCTTCCGAAACAATAGCGATGCCTGAAGCGCCATCCGACACTTTCGAGCAATCGTAAATATTAAGGTAATCCACAAAAAATTTACCATTAGGCTCAGTCATGGCGAGCGCTTCCAGGTCGGCGACCGTATTATGGTATTCCTGGGCCGTTTCACACAACCTGGCGTTTTCGATGGCATTGCGGAACCAGCGGGCAAAGGATTTACGGGTCCGTTCGCGGCCATACCGCTCAAAATAGACCCCGGCACGATCGCTGAACTGACCGGGAAAGAAAAAGGCATGGCCGGTTTTCCGGTCAGCAGCCCATCCGGCAGCAGCCAGAATATCGGCTCCGTAAATGGCCTTAACGCTGTTCTGTACTTCCACACCAACCGCCAGAACCACCTCAGCGGAACCGGAAATGACGGATTTGATACCGGTCAGCATGGCCAATCCGCCCGACGCACAGGCCCCTTCCACACGCGTGGATGGCTTACCATTGAGCCCTGCATCTATAAAAGGGGCAAAAGCTCCAAGATGAGCCTGTTGATTAAACCTTCCGGCCATGAAATTGCCGATAACCGTTTCATCCACCTGATCAGGACCACCGATTTTTGACAAAACCTGCGAGCCGGCTTCTTTGATGTAATGTTCGAGTCCGGGCCTTGGTTTGGCCGGATGGAACTCCTTGCGACCGGTACCGAGTGAAACGGTATTGTATCCGGCCGTCATGTATATTTTCTTCGTCATTTTAATTGTTCCCGTTTTAGTTAGACATGGTCATTGATCGGTCCGAGGGCATGAAAAAATCCCGTGAGAAGAACGGTGTTCACATCTTCATCCGTTTTAGCAATTCCATCGGACACCAATTGCAGGCCGATTGCTTTCGACCTCCGGGCATAATTCAGAGCCAGTCTTGCGCCTTCGGTATCCATCGATTTCAGCTCCTGGAACAATCCGCGGAAAAATTCTTCTTTGGCTTTACTTCCCACCACCTGTTTCCATGGCATTATCGATTTCGGAAGGGCACCCAGGCGGGCGTCACAGGATTCACGAAATGTTTCGACTGCAATGTACCCACCGGATAAAGCATCGAAAACCGCTACAGGCTTCCCCTTTTCATATTTGAGGATTCCATCCTTTTGTGAACCATCAGCATTCTGGCCTCCGCGGACACCCATTTTCAGATAACTCCCGAGTTGACTACTGTGCAAGTCTTCGCCCGGAAAATGAGGATTCATCACCTGGAGTATATAGTTTACGACATCCAGTCCCACATAGTCGATCAGTTGGAAGATACCCATGGGGCGAACGAGGTAATCCTGGCTGACCTTATTGATGAGCCAAATCGCTTCGTGAAGCGGCATACCGGCGGCCAGCCTCGCAGCTTCGCTCATCCCGTAAAGGGCATCCCGCATAAAATGGCCGTTACCAATAAAACCGGCCCGGTCATTCGACTTCACCACCAGCTTGCCCAATTTTGACGCATATTCCATCGCAAATTCCTCCAGACCGGCAGCCGTATTTTTTCCGCTGATCAGCTCCACCAGTTTTTGAACTGCCGGAGGATTGTAAAAATGAAATCCGATGATCCGGCCTCCCAACCCGGCATCCTGATCGAGTTCACTGATCGGGATGGAAGAGGTATTGGTAAAATACCAGGGTTTATGAGGATTTGCCGCATCAATCTTCCGGAACACCTCCTTCTTGACGGCTGGATCCTCCTTGATGGCCTCAAAAATCAGGTGGCAATCATAAGCAGCTTCCATGCGGATCGTGGGTCTCACAATATTCAGCACATCAAAAACATATTGTTGAATGATTTGGCTGTTTTCAACCAGGTCGGCACGATCAGCATACACCGAGCGCAACCAGACCATTTTTTTCTCCGCCAGACGAAGAACCTGTGTGCGGAGATAAATCATGAGCCCCGACAATCCTTCAAAATTCATGTCGATCGCCTGAATGGCAAAAGTACGGCCACGGTTCTCCGGCTTCAGGCTGAGATCAGCCATTTCCACCGCGGTGAGCAGCAGAATCCCGCTGCCCATCTTACCTGCAGCCCCTAATACAGCTACTCTTTCCAGTTTATTATCGTAATCCATATAGTTAGATAAATAGATGTTTAAAAATATAAAAATCTGCAAGGTTCGGGTTGGTAATATCAGGAAATAAACTTGAATAATCAACTGCCGACTGTCTACTGCCGACTGCCGACTGCTGACTGCCTACTGCCTACTGCCTACTGCCTACTGCCTACTGCTGACTGCCGACTGCCTACTACCTACTGCTCATTTAACTGTGACGATAAACCAGAGGAAGGTGATCACCAGTCCCACCAAAACCCAGCTGCCGAAAAACCCAATGTAGTCGGTCCGCTTCCATTTCCGGAATTCCCACTGGCTTTTGGGAAACATTTTCTGCGAATCGAACTGGGCAAAATCAGCCCTTGCATTAACCAAAGCTGCTTCGTCTTCTTCAGTGGTAGGTTGGACTGGGGTATGCAGCTTGGCAAAGAAGTAATTGAGAAGGTCTTTTGAAACCGGTCGGGTAAATAGTGAAAAGAGGAAAAGCAGAAGGAACGGGAAGAGGGCGTCAAAAGCAAACCGCAACGCAACCAGCTTGGCTTTTGAAAGATGGGTCAGATCAAAGCCGAACCAGCTGATCACCCATATCTCGGCATGAAAGCGGTCGACCCCGATTTTAGGTGACAACGGATCATCCGGATTTTCCCGTGCCACTTTATCAAAGAATATCCCCACCGGTGCAATCCTCACCTTCTTCACGATATTATCGCCTGCCTTAAACGCCAGTCCTGAAGCCACATCAGAATCCAGGGCTTTTGTTTCGATGGTCGCTTCAATAGGTTGAGTTTCGACAATCATTGAAGGATTATGCCGCACGGAATCAATAGCGGGGAAAAGGTTTGGAATCACTGCATAAACAATCAGACATAAGCTTACCTGCAGGATGACTGCCCACCTGGTTACCCGACGCCACATAAATCCCAGCCAGATGGATGCACCGAAAATCGCCGGTATGGAAATAATGTATTGAAAGAGTTCGAGCAGGTTATCTACCACAAGGGCTATCCCGATCCCTCCCAGCAGGGTAACGCCAATCACCACGCGACCGACAGTCAGGTAATGTTTTTCCGACTTATCGGGATAGAACGGTTTATACAAATTCCTTATAAACAGCGCCGCATAGGAAATGGACGTCCCGCTAAGCGTTGACATGTTCGCAGCCAGGATGCCGGCCAGCATCAGTCCGATGGCACCCGGAACCAACAGATCGTTGGTCATAATACCCCATATCAGGTCCGGATCGCTGAGTTTCCCGCCATAAATGGCAATGGCCAGCAAGCCGGCCAGCGCCCAGAATACCATGATCACCCTTTTGGTGAACATTCCTCCGATCATACCGATGCGGGCCGAATTTTCATTCGTTGCCGACC
>JBBQOG010000299.1:0-4560 GCA_038330665.1 Bacteroidales bacterium | reverse complement strand
TCGCCTGTGAGGGTGATCCGGCTCACTCCGGCAATGTTTCTTCCGAGGTCGAAAACATAGGTATGGTCGTTGAATTTACGAACACTTTTAGCAGGAATCTCTTCCACATTGCGGATCGGCTGCACAGCTTGGGCCACAATATTCCGGGATGGAGCATTAACCGTGACCACCGGTTCCCAGGCAGAATCGCCGAAGCCCGGGGTGTCCCAGCCTTTTTGTTCCAAACGGGCATCATAATGTTCCGCCGTATAAATGCTGTTAAAAATAACCGGTCCGGAAGAGGTTTTCCAGTCGGGACCCGTCGCGATAGTTTCGGTACGCCCGTCCTCGTAGGTGAGCCGCAGGTTCAGGATAAACCGCGGTCTGTTGCGCCAGAGCGCTTTATGGAAGTCCCACACAGCGGTCGACTGGTGATTGTACCACCCGTTTCCGAGCAATACACCCATCGCATTTTCGCCCGATACCAGCAGGGGGGTAATATCGAAGGTGACATACAGGTTCCGTTTGTCGAAGCGGGTGTACAGGGGATCCAGACGATGGTTCCCTACACGCTTGCCGTTCACCGACAGCTCGAACAATCCGGCTGCCGAAATATAGGCCCGGGCAGACACGATTTTCCCGGATGGCTTGAATTCTTTTCTGAAATAGGGTGCAGGGTTATAGCTGGAATCGCGCGAATCGGTGATCCAGGTACCCCGCCAGTTCTTATTCTCCATCATACCGGTTTCGAAACTGGCAACAGTTGACTGCTTGCTCTTCTTACCATTCTGGTCCCAGACCGTTACTGCCCAATAGTACTTGTTAAAAGGGACCAGCGGAAAATCGCCATCATAAGCCACTTGCATCTGGCTCCCTCCGGACTTGCCGGTTTTCCAGATTTTTCCCTTACCCTTGGCCACCTCCACCGAATCCACATCCATCCGGATCTGCCAGGCGGTTTGAAGGGCGCCTTCCCTACTATCTGCCAACATCCATTTAAAGCGTGGATGCAGGGCATCGATGCCAAGCGGATTGACCAGGTTTTCGACTGTGAGCTCAATGGGCTCACATTGTTGGGCAGGAGAGCTTTGGGCATAGAAAGAGAGCAGTAATAAGGGCAACAGGCTACCTATTTTCATTCGTAAGTAATTATTAATCGTTGATGGTAATTGGCTCGTACTCATGGAGCCCTCATTTGTTTACATTGCATTTTGCGAGCATTAGCTCATGAGGGGTTCATGAAATCAAATTTTGGTTAAAGATAATTATCGGGTTGATTTATTTATCTTAGGCCTTCGGAACAGTATCCTAATCTAATGCTCAACCGGATTCCATTTCATTTTCGAATCACCATTCTTTACATCGTTATCGGTGCACTGTGGATAATTCTGTCCGACCATTATGTGGTCCACTTTACCAGCGATCCGGACCTGATCCTTCAACTATCAACCTGGAAGGGCTGGCTGTTCGTCCTCGCTACCGGCATCATGCTTTTTTACCTGGTATTTAATGAGTTAAAAAGGCGAAACCGAATCGAAAGCGAGCTGAGGATTGCCAAGGAGAAGGCCGATGAAGCGGACCGGCTCAAGACTTCCTTCCTGTCCAATCTTTCACACTATATCCGGACTCCAATGAACAGCATCCTGGGTTTTATCGAGCTCATCGAAGAAAAGGATACCAGTCCGGAAAGACATCAGGCTTTTTTGTCCTATATCAGCAAAAGCAGTCAAAATTTACTGGAAACCCTCACCAGTATCATTGAACTTTCTAAAATCCAGGAAGGCCAGGTTCGACTTAACAATCAGGATACACTCCTTAACGAGTTGATTGAACGGGCAGCCGTTCTGGGCCGCGTAAAAATTTCAGAATTAAAGAAACCGGTCCACATTTCTTTGAAACCGGGACTTCCCAGCGACCACGACCACATTTTTGCCGATCCCGATAAAGTATTCCTGATTCTTTCGAACCTTTTGGCCAATGCCATCACGTATACGCGGATCGGCACCATAGAGATCGGCTATATTCAAACCGGCATGGATATTCGCCTGTGGGTTAAGGATTCGGGTCCGGGTGTACCTTTAGAAAAAAAGCGCTACCTGTTCAGCTATTTCCTGCATAATGCCGAGCATGCATCCAATTCCGACGAAGGTACCGGATTGGGGCTTACCCTCTCTTCGCGGCTGGCCACCTTACTTGGCGGGAATCTCTGGCTGGACTGCAGCGGACCGGACGGCAGCACCTTCTGCTTTTCCTTTCCGAGGATGGCTCGCGACCATACCCTTTAACCCGGTGTCCTAAATCATGCCTTGATTTCTTTGAGCGCTTTCACGAAAATATCGAGTTCGGCAGGTGTGGTATAGAGGTTTGGCGTAATTCGGCAGCCATTCACCTTTTGTCCGTCAATGGCTACGGTATATATTTTATACTCTTTGAGAAGCCTGTCGGCCACCTGCGAGGCTTTCATCCCTTTGATCCCGACATTGGCAATTGCACAGGAACGAGCAGGATCCGCGGGGGTATTGAGGATCACATGGGGAAGGTCCCTGACTTTGCCGGTCCAGTAATTCTGGAGGTACCGCAAGCGCTGTTCCTTCCGTTCCGGACCCACCATCTGGTAAAAATCGATGGCATCATTGATGGCCAGATCCGTTGCAGCCGGATGCGTGCCGATATGGTTCAATCGCGATATATCATCCATGGGACGGTCGCTCTCAGCCAGCAGGGGCCACAACTTGTGGATATTCTCCTTCTTAACCCAGAGCATGCCGGCTCCGAGTGGGGTACTGAGCCATTTATGCAGGCTCGCGCCGTAATAATCGCAATGCAGGTCAGGCATCCTGAATTGAAAATGCGCGACTGCATGAGCACCATCGACCATCACCTGCACCCCCTTACTATGGGCCATATCACAGATTTTCTGAATCGGTAGTATGTGCCCTGTTACGTTGATGATATGGCAAACCATCAGCAATTTCGTTTTGGGCGTGATGGCCTTTTCATATAGGTTGACAATCTCTTCATCGGATGCCGGAAGCATGGGAACCGACAATACCTTATTCACGACACCGTGGCGACGGCCCACCTGTTTGAACATTTCCAGCATGGCACCATAATCCTGCTCGGCCATGATGGCTTCGTCACCGGGTTGCCAGTCGAGACCGGCAATAACCAGATCGAGGGATTCGGTGGTGTTACGGGTGATCACCACCTCGTCGGCCGGTGCCCCTACGACTTCAGCAACCCTGGCTGCCACCTTCTTCTTATTCTCTGCCTGCACGGTACGCATATAATAGGAACCCTGGTAATTCACTTCCCTTACATGACCGATATATTTCTCGAGGGTTTCCTGCGGCATAAAGCTGTAGTAACCATTTTCGAGATTAATATAGTCGGGCTTCAGCCGGTAACCGTCGCGAATCCCAGCCCAGAAGGTTTCATCGGAAGCCAGTTTCCAGGCAGGCTGTCCTTCGTAAGCAGATAGCCAGTTCTGCAGTCCGTACATCGACGGTACGGTGGCCAGGCTCAGGAGCCCCATTCTTTTGAGGAAAGTTCTTTTATTCATTGTCGCGGATGATTTGTTGTAAAGTAATGGTGGTGGAACCCATTTGGAGGCCATTGCTGCTGGCTTTTACCACGAGCCTGCCGTTAGCACCCTTGTTTGCCCTCACAATCGCCACCGCCAGTCCGTTAAATGCCGGTCGCTCCTTTTCAAAAAAGGGAATGAAACAGGTGGGATCTCCGTTATCTGTGGCCACAATCACCCCCGGGCCTTCCAACTCGAATTTGATCACCGGATTGGAGCGCGGAACCAGGTTACCCTCGCGGTCCTGAACCATCACACTCACATAGGCGAGGTCGGCTCCATCAGAGGCCAGGCTGGCGCGGTCGGCCCAGGCAGACAGGCGGTTGGCTTTGCCGGCGGTTTTAACCACATCGGTTGCCCACTTCTTTCCCTCTTTATATGCGATAACCTCCACCTTTCCGGGCTGATATTTTACACTGTCCCAAACCAGGCGGAAATCCTCGCCCGGTCGTTTGGCTTTTTTACCCATACTCTTTCCATTGATAAAGAGTTCGGCCTCATCGCCCGAAGTATACACATGCACCGGAGTGATTTTCCCCACCCGTTCCGGCCAGGTCCAGTGCGGCAGAATATGAGCCATAGGAAGGTCGGGAAGCCAATGCGACTGATAGAGGTAAAAGCGGTCTTTGGGAAATCCGGCAAGGTCGATGATCCCGAAATAGCTGCTGCGTGAGGGTGGTGTGGTTTTGGCGATCTCATCCAGCTTCTTTTTCAACTCCTCACGCCCGTTGGAATCGTTCCTCAAGTTGAGCAAAACCGTTTCATCCGAATTGTAGGGAGTGGGTTCACCCAGATAGTCGATGCCGGTCCACACAAATTCCCCCAAAAGATTCGGAAATTTTGCGTTTACGCGGAACTGATCGTCCGGTGTGCATCCCCAATCGGGCCGGGCCTGATCGTAGGAGGAAATCTGCCAATCCTGATAATCCTTGTCGAAATAGTAAACCCCGCGTGATGAAACACAGGAGGAAGTTTCGCTGCCAATCGTGGGCATGTTG
>JBBQOG010000298.1:0-4592 GCA_038330665.1 Bacteroidales bacterium | reverse complement strand
GGCGGTCCGAAAGGAATGCTCAAAGCTGAATTCGAACTGGAAAAAGCAGGAAGCTATACCCTGTCATTGAACTTTACCAAAGCCGTGGACTATGGTGATTTTAAAATAATGATCAATAATCAGGCAGTCGCCAGGGTGTTTAAAGGTTATCACGACGGAAAAGGCAAACAGGTGGTTACGGAGTTGGTTAACCTGGGGAAATTTCAACTGAATCAGGGCATTAATACGCTGCAACTGGAAATAGTCGGCAAACAGCCGAAAGCCATTGCACGCTATATGGTTGGAATTGATTACATTAAAATCCGGATGGACGAATGAACCGGTAAGGGTCATTTCCTATTTGCGTTCCGTCATGCTGTAAGGCTGGTCTTTCACCCCCGTTCCACGATTCTTATTCGGTACGGCACTCATGTCAAAAACCAGTTCACCCCCCTTACGGATATCCTCATGCGTGATGAAATTCCGGGTATAATTCCGCCCATTTAACATCGCTTTGTCGATATAAACGTGATCAGGCAGGTTCTGGTTGGCCTGGATCACAAACGTATTTCCATTGTCGAGATTCAGCGTAATCTTGTCGAAGAGTGGTGATCCCAGCGCATATTCAGGTTCACCCGGGCAAACCGGGTACATTCCCATGGCCGAGAAAACATACCAGGCGGAAGTCTGTCCATTATCCTCATCCCCGCACAAGCCATCCGGATCAGGAGAATATAACTTGTTCATCACCTCCCTCACCTGGTATTGGGCTTTCCAGGGTTCAGCCGCCCAGTCGTACAGGTAAATAGCATGCTGGATCGGTTGATTGCCATGTGCATATTGCCCCATATTCCCGTTCACCATCTCGGTGATTTCATGGATTTCAAAACCATAATAGGAACAATCAAACACCGGTGGCGTGGTAAACACGGAATCCAGCTTGGCTACAAATCTCTTGTCACCTCCCATCAGGTTAATCAAACCCTGCGGGTCCTGAAATACCGACCAGGTATAATGCCAGGAACTGCCTTCCGTAAAAGCTCCGCCCCAGGCCTCCGGAACAAACGGGGATTGCCAGGTGCCGTCCTCGTTTTTGCCCCTCATGAAATTGGTTGATTTATCAAACAGATTCTTATAATTCATCGCCCTTTGTTTGAACAATTCAATTTCTTCTTTGGGCCTGTTCAGTGCCTGAGCAAGCTTCCATATTGTGAAATCGTCGTAAGCATATTCCAGCGTCCGGGCGGCATTTTCGTTAACTTTTACATTGTAGGGCACATATCCCAGCTTGTTATAATAAGATACGCCAAAACGACCGACCGAATGCATTGGTCCTTCATTTTCGGTGTTCTTGAGGATGGCTTCATAAAGCGTATTGATATCATAACCCCTGATGCCCTTGATATAGGAATCCGCGATAAGGGAAGCTGAATTGCTTCCAATCATGCAATTACGGTGCCCCGGCGAGGCCCATTCCGGCAGCCAACCGCTCTCCTTGTATGCATTTACCAGTCCTTCCATTACCCGGGCATCATGATCGGGATAAATAAGGGTGAAAAAGGGAAATACGGCGCGGAAAGTATCCCAGAAACCGTTATCAGTGTAAAGATATCCGGGCAAAACCTGACCATTGTAAGGACTGTAATGCATCACCTTATTATCCTTGTCAAATTCATAAAACTTCCTTGGAAAAAGCAATGTCCGGTACAGTGCGGTATAAAAGGTTACCTGTTGTCCCTCGGTTCCGCCATCAATCCACAGGCGATTCATCTGATTGTTCCACTCTTCGGCGGCGGCCTGCCTGACCTGTTCAAAGTTCAGACCGGCAATTTCCCGCTGCAGATTGAGATCTGCCTGCTCCGGACTGATAAAAGAGGAGGCCACTTTTACATGAATAGCCTGACCTGCTTTGGTTTTAAACCGTAGAAAGGCGCCGGTATGTTTTCCTTCAGCGGTGGTGGATCCGATAGTATTTATCCCATCCAGGATGGTCCCGAACGCTTCAAAAGGCTGGTCAAATTCCAAAATAAAATAGTTGGCAAAATTTTCAGGAACACCCCCGGAATTATTTTTACAATACCCGGAAATTCGCCTTTCATCAGGGAAAATCTTCACTTCGGATCCTTTGTTGAAAGCATCAAGGATGATCCAGGACTGTTCACTTTCAGGAAAGGTAATGCGGAACATGGCGGCGCGATCAGTAGGAGTTACTTCCATACTAACCTGATAATCTTCGAGATAAGTATAATAGTAGTTGGGCTTGGAAATCTCTTTATCGTGACTGAACTTTGCAGCCCTTTTATACTGGTCTGTTTCCAGTTTACCTGTGATGGCCATCAGCGAGAAAGCGCCATAATCATTGATCCAGGGACTCGGCTGGTGGGTCTCTTTAATTCCCCGCAAGGAGTCGGATTGATAGGTATAACCCCACCCATCCCCCATCTTCCCGGTTTGAGGAGTCCAGAAATTCATACCCCAGGGCACGGCAACCGCAGGATAGGTGTTCCCATGCGACAGGTTGTAACTCGACTCGGTTCCTACCAACGGATTGACCAGATCAACCAGGTTCCGCGGGGTAAAAACCACTTGGGAATGGTCAGCATTACATGCTGATAATGTAATAGTTACAATGATAAGATAATTTAACGCTTTCATTCGGGAGAAATAATAATGGGAAATGGCAAGTTTATTTTAGTGACCTTATCCGTACTTCTATCGGCGAGCCCATCAGAGCACGAGCCACATCATCCGGATTGGAATTATTAAAATGGTACGGATAAAAAATCTTCAGGTTCAACATTTTGGCAACTTCAATCGCCATCCTGGGATCCATAGTATACGGAAGGCCAATGGGTAAAAAGGCAATTTCAATATTTTTCAGTTTCGACATCTCCGGGGTCAACTCGGTATCGCCGGCCACATATATCCGGGTCTGTCCGAACGTCATTACATATCCATTTCCCTCATCCTTTGGATGATAAGGCATACCATTACCCCGCAAGGCAGTGATGTTGTAAGCGGCAACGGTTTCCACCGGCACACCGGAAGCAATAAAGAAGGATTTATCGGACTCCACCTGACCTTTTTTGATTTTATCAAAACAGAGTTGAGAAAGATAGATCTGAGTGGCTGCCTTAGACAATTTCTCAATGGCTACCGGATCCAGATGATCACCATGGTCGTGGGTCACAAGAATTACATCTGCTTTCGGTAGAAGGCTGTAATCCGCAATCTGCATCACCGGGTCCACGTAAAAATAGCGGTCCTGATACATGAACCCCAGCGAAGCATGGCCAAAAAAAGTGATCACCAGATTACCGGACGTAGTCGGTATCGTATCCGACTCAAAAATCTTTTGGCCGTTAACTTGCAACATAAATCCCAGAAAAAATATAACAAACAAAAACCTAACCTTCATCAGAAAATCCTCCCCTTAAATTATCTATTATCCTACTCACCCCCTCACCTCCTCACCTCCTAAACTCCTAAACTCCTAAACTCTTAAACTCCTAAACTCCTAAACTCCTAAACTCCTAAACTCCTAAACTCTTAAACTTTTAAACTCCTAAACTCCTAAACCCCTCACCTCCTCCTCAAAATCCTCCCCTTCTCCCGCTTAAACTGCCTTGCAGTCAAGGTTCCGTCGCGAAACATTCTTTCGAGCCGCTCGAGCTGATCGATTTTCTCGGTCATGTCTTGTCTTCGGGTCATCATCATCCTGGCTGTCGGAAACAGCACAATAACCAGAACCACAAGAATTAAGAGGATTTCAAATGGACCTAAAATGCCGCAGATTATCATAATGGTAAAACTTTCACCTTGTTTTTACGCAAATATAGGCGAATCAATGCATGAATGTCGCGGTTGTCCGGATAATTCCGTATGGCATCACGAAGAATTTCGCGGTTGTTCTCATGTTCCGACCCGGTGAATCCAAAACCACGGTATTGGCCCTTTTCCACGCAGATCACTGCGATTTCGTCTTTTGTTTTGCCCCGGTCGACGATCAGGAAATCCTGATGTTCGTATTCAAATTTGCGCATAAACTGCCTGACCCTTTGATTATAGGGCTCAGGAGGCTCCTCACCGGCACAGGCTCCCCGACATTCCCCGATGCCCCGGTGAAAACAGGCTCCGGCGGAATCATACAATCCGGATAAGCGATGGCAAAGGTCAAAATCCTCCACCCATCGGTCGAGCAGCTCCCTGCCTTCCCTTTTAGATGTAAAAGTGGTTAGTGGCACATCCGTTTCATTGGTGCTGCTGATAGACAGATTGATATATCCATTTTTGTCCTCAAAGGCGAATAACCCGTAATTGAAACTGCTCCGCCTTTGCAATCGGTTGTAAATCGGCTTATGCTTTTTAATCTCATCCGATTCCAGCAACAGCGCAATCAGTTCGTTGCCCGTAATCTCCCAGGTTATTTCCGCGATCCGGTCGCGCATTTCCATAGCCTTTCGGGTGGTTTGATTGTGAAGGTGCTGAAAAACCCTTGACTTAATATCCTTGCTTTTCCCGATGTAAATAAGGTCCCGGGTTTCGTTCCAGAAGTAATAAACACCGGTTTCTTCGGGCAACCCGTTCAGTATCTCCCTGGTGAGATGGTTGTT
>JBBQOG010000297.1:0-4608 GCA_038330665.1 Bacteroidales bacterium | reverse complement strand
GCCCCCCGCCATGCGAAGGAAGCTTCTTAGATGACAACAAGGTATTCATCGCACCTTTATTCAATGACCAGGACACGGACTCTGACCGGGTATCTGCATCATCGCTCCAGGCAAAGCCTATGGAATAACCCACACCCGGTTTTAACCCGGAAATAGCCAATACAACCTCCTTTTTGTCATACAAAATATCATCATATTCCCCGCCAAATCCACTATCCCAGCGGTAACTGCTTCCCCCTGCCACACTAACTCCCTCAAAGGGTTCCCGCGGGGACGATCCAACCACATCCTTACCGGCATCGAGTCGGGCCAACAAGGTCAGTCCGGCCGGTATTGCTTTCAGATTACCGTGTAGAGACGGATTATTATCCGTCTCTACGTTCATGTTTACCTTTACGAATTTCTCCAATTCATTATAGGTCAACCCGCCTGCCACTAATACCTCACGGTTTTCGGGCTTTCCCCAGGTGAGCATTAAATTATTCCGGCATTCCAGTTCCGGCCGTGTGGTTACGCGAGTATCCTCCCCACCACCATTGCCATCGAGCATCCGGAAGCCGGGCGACAATTTTCGTCCGGCATACAGTTGCCCGTTTGTTAAAACGCTGATCTCCCTGATTTGCATCGCCGTGGTGCCCCGGTTCATGATCCCGGCATCGATCACCACAAAATCCTTGCCCGGCAGCAGTCCGAACCGCAAACCCAAACCGGGACGTCCTTCCTTCGAGCTGGTGATCAGCAAACACTTCCCGGAATCGCTTTCATGGATAAAATCCAGCACGTCAAAGTCGGTTTTGCGACCGGGATCATTGGTCGAATCCTGGTCGATCCTCAGGTAGGCCCCGGAGATGATCCTTTTCTGATCATCGTTCCGGAAAATCTCATACACCCCCTGGGCCGATTTTACGACCACCGTAACGATGCCATTCGAGAAAATCCATCGGGAGGTTCCTCCCATGAAGGTGATTTTTTTATCCTGATGGGTTTTGCAGCCGGAAAGGAGCATGAGTGCGGTGCAGAAGAGACATAGGAGCTTTTTCATATATTTCAGATTTCAAGGCTTGAAAATAATAAAAAAGAGGCAGCCGCGGTAAGGAGGGGAAACGGTTGTAGGGGAGTCGCCGCGGTGAAGAGGGAGGAGCCATGGCTCCTCCCCTACGGGATATTCATTTTGCGTACAACATTGCGGACCCGTGGGTCCGCCGGCATTGAGGCAACCGATCGGCCATCCATGGATTCGGAATTTACCTTGAAACACGGGGGATCGACCCGCGGGTCGATCCCCAACTAACCTTGCGGGGGAAACGGTTGTAGGGGAGTAGCCACGGCTACTCCCTCTTTACTGCGGTGATTGGGTGCACATAATGGTCGGCGAAAAAGGTGGGGCCACGGCGAAGGCGGAGCCGCGGATGAAGAGGGGGCCGCGGTGAAGAGGGAAGAGCCATGGCTCCTCCCCTACGGGAATATTAATTGCTATCTTCGTATGTAATAATCCTGCCATTATGAAAACCATCTTCCTGATCTTAATTCTGGCATTAAATTCCCTGCCTATGATTGGCCAATCTCCGAAAGTGATCCACCTGTGGCCTGAAGCGGTTCCGGCTGAAACCAAAGCTAAAGCGGCTGACGTAATCAGCGACGACCACAACGGCAATGTGGTTCGGATTGCGAGCGTCACGGATCCGGTGATGGAAGTTTTCGAGCCGGTGGATGGAAACACCACCGGAATCGGGGTAGTCGTTTGTCCGGGTGGCGGTTATCAGATTCTGGCCATCGACCTGGAAGGATACGAAATTGCTAAATGGCTGAATAGCTTGGGCATCACCGCATTTGTGCTGCATTACCGGGTGCCGTCAAATCCAGCCGGTGCCTTGATGGATGCACAACGCGCCATCCGACTGGTCAGGGATCAATATGGTAACCGGGTTCCGAGTATCAGCAAGGTTGGTGTTATGGGATTCTCAGCCGGGGCGAGCCTTTCCGCCAGAGTGAGCACACGGTACCGTGATAAAATCTATAAACATCTGTATGTCAATGACACCTTGTCGGCCCGGCCCGATTTTACCCTTTTGATCTACCCGGCTTATCTTGATGAGGGCCGTGGAAGAAGTCTGACGCCGGCAATAAAGGTCGATTCCAAATCACCACCGATGTTTATCTTCCAAACCGCAGATGATTTTTATGGAAACAGTGCTCTGGTAATGGCCGGGGCACTACGCGATCAAAAAGTTCCGGTGGAGTTGCATTTTATGGCTACCGGCGGTCATGGATACGGCCTGCGCCCCGATAACCCCGCAGCCGAAATGTGGCCCGCACTGGCCGCGAAATGGTTGAGCAAATTCGTGAAAACTCCATGAGAACATTCACTTTATTTCTGGTCCTGATAATTCCTGGTCTTCTCATAAACGCTCAGGAAATCACTTTTGGATTGACCCGCACGACTGCCTTTTCCACCCAATTCCGGAACCCGGTAGGTTAATCCGGATAATTTTTGGACCTCCATCTCATTTTCGGGGACTTTCCGAACCTACTCCAAAGGATGCTTCGCACTCTATATGGGGCCCCAATTGTCCATGAACTACTTCTTCACTCATGAAAAAGTTTATTCCAGCCCGGGGTTTAATCCGTATACCGAATCGGATAGATACCTGAACCGACTGGGATTAGGCTGGACCTTCGATGTTAATTTGACCGGGATTCCAGGCAAAAGAGCATCCCTGTTTTCTTCCTGGACTCCACAGGTGGTGGCTTATGAACGATTTTACAGCATGGGTGGAGTACGGGAATGGTTTATTTTGGCGGGAGTATCGAAAATCGGTATTAAATACCACCTGAACCGTGAGGCTGAACAAAAGCAGAGTTAAATTGTTCTCTTATTCCAAAATAGGTCTAACTAATTCAAACTATCAATGAAAATCAACATGGGAGGAGCCGACCGCATCATCAGAGTGATTGTGGCCGCCGTTATTGCTGTTTTATTCTTCACCAAAGTGATCACCGGAACTTTGGGTATCGTTTTAGTCGTGCTCGCGGGAGTGTTCCTGCTTACGTCTGTTATTGGCCTTTGCCCGTTGTACCTGCCTTTCGGTCTCAGGACCACTTCGAAAAAAGAATAAAAAAAAGAGGCTGCCTCGAATTTGAGACAGCCTCTTTTTTTGGAAGCTTTCGCCTGAAAGCCGAAAGACTATTATCCGTTGATAAAAGCGCTCTTACCGGCAAAATGTCCGGCCGTTCCAAGCTCATTTTCAATCCGCATCAATTGGTTGAATTTCTCTACCCGTTCGCCGCGACAAGCACTTCCGGTTTTCAGGTGACCGGCATTCACGGCAACAGTCAGGTCTGAAATAAAGGTGTCAACAGTTTCCCCGCTGCGGTGCGAAACAAATGCCGAATATTTATTTTTGTAAGCCAGTTCGATGGTTTCGAGCGTTTCAGTCACCGTACCAATCTGATTCAGTTTGATCAGCACGGAATTGGCTACGCCCTTTTTAATGCCTTCAGCAAGGATCGCCTTGTTGGTGCAGAAAAGATCGTCACCCACAATTTCAATCTTGCTGCCCAGCACTTTGGTCAGGTTGGCCCAACCGGTCCAGTCGTTTTCTGCCAAACCATCCTCAAGTGAAACAATCGGATACTGACGCACCCAATTTTCCCACAGTTTGACCATTTCGTCGCTGCTCATGAACTTACCGGTACTCTTAAACATTTTGTATTTACCGTCTTCCCACAATTCACTAGCGGCCGGATCCAGGGAAATACTGATTTCATCACCCGGTTTGTATCCTGCTTTGGTAATGGCTTCCAAAATAACCTCAACCGCTTCTTCATTCGATTTCAGGTTCGGAGCAAATCCGCCTTCATCGCCTACTCCGGTGCTGTATCCTTTGGCTTTCAAAATCGACTTCAGGGCATGGAAAACTTCTGAACCCATCCGGATGGCTTCTCTAAAGGAAGGCGCACCGTGCGGAGCAATCATGAATTCCTGAAAATCCACATTATTATCGGCATGCGATCCACCGTTGATGATGTTCATGCACGGAACCGGCAGCAAATGAGCGTTCAAACCGCCCAGATATTGATATAATGGAGTCTTGGCACTCAATGCATTGGCCCTTGCAAAAGCCATGGACACACCCAGAATCGCATTGGCTCCCAGGTTGGCCTTATTGGGGGTACCATCCAGATTGATCAGAAAGTAATCCAGCTCACGCTGACTGTGAAAACATTTATTTTCGATCGCCTGGGCAATTTCGAGGTTGATATGACCGACAGCTTTGAGTACGCCTTTGCCACCATAGCGCTTCTTGTCACCGTCACGCAGTTCCACGGCTTCGCGCTCTCCCGTTGAGGCTCCGCTCGGAACCATCGCACGTGCAGTGGTACCATCTTCTAATTTTATATTGGCTTCTACCGTAGGATTTCCTCTTGAATCGAGGATTTCAATTGCTTTGATCTTTGAAATTTTCATCACGTTTGTTATTTGAGATAATTCAAGGTGCAAAATTACATCATCGCTTCCTTAAAACAAGGAGATTTCGCATGTTAATGTGCTAATATGCTAATATGCTAATGATTTAATTTGCTAATATGCTAATTCTAAGAAAAGGC
>JBBQOG010000296.1:0-4628 GCA_038330665.1 Bacteroidales bacterium | reverse complement strand
ACACCCCGATCCTGATCGCGCATTTGTTTGATATGGTGCGGCAGGTGAACCTCCTTTCGGAAGGCCGCGAAAAAATCACGAAAGCTGACCTGGAGCGACTGACCGAATTGATGAACACCCTCCTGTTTGATATTCTGGGATTACGCCGCGAGACACAATCTCCGGCCGGATCCGACCGGCTTCCAAAGGTTATGGAGCTGATTCTTAGCCTCCGGCAGGAAGCCAAGAAAAATAAAGATTTTGCCCTTTCCGATCGTATTCGTGATGAACTGGGAAAGCTCGGAATTGCCGTAAAAGATAAAAAAGAGGGAGCGGACTGGGAAATTATGTAGTGGCGACCCACGGTCGCCCCGATTGAATGAGGGAGCATAAGATGGTTATTAAGGTAAATAAGGTTAGAATGGTAAATAGGATAAATAGGGTTAATAGGGTTAATAGGGTTAATAGGGCTTCTAGTGGTACCAGGGTTACTAAGGTGATGGGCCTGGTTGTCATCGGGCTGGTACTGATCCTGTCAGGTGGTTGTAAACCAAAAACCGGGGATAAACCTGCCACGAAGGCAGCAAGCGGAACCGAGGTTCAGATTCCGGTATTTTCGGGAGATTCGGCTTATGCTTACGTGGAAAAACAGGTAAGCTTCGGTCCCCGGGTGCCGGCCAGTCAGGCCCATGCCGCTTGTGCACAATGGCTGGAAGGGAAATTCCGTGCTTTCGGCGCCCAGGTCTCGCTACAGGAATCTACTGTGAAAATTTATGACGGGAAAAGTGTTCCCATGAAAAATATCATCGCCAGCTTTCAGCCGGAGAAAAGTAACCGGATTCTCCTGATGGCCCATTGGGACAGCCGTCCTTTTGCTGACCAGGATCCTGATCCGGCCAAAAGGGATACGCCGATTTTAGGGGCAAACGACGGTGGCAGCGGTGTGGGGGTATTGCTCGAAATCGCCAGGGACCTCCAAAACCAGCCGACCCCATTGGGTATCGACCTGATACTTTTTGACGTGGAGGATTACGGATCCCCTGCCCACCGGAATGTAGACAGCAATCAGGATTTTTGGTGCCTGGGTTCACAATATTGGGCCCGTAATCCCCATATTCAGGGATACTTTGCCCGGTACGGGATCCTGCTGGACATGGTAGGTGCACCGGATGCCACATTCACCATGGAAGAAGTAAGCCGCAATTATGCCCAATCCGTGCTGGATAAAATATGGACAGCTGCTAACGGTCTGGGTTACGGCAGGTATTTTACTTTCGAAAAGACCAACCAGCTGATCGATGATCACCGCTTCATCAATGAAATCATCGGCATTCCCAGTGTCGATATCATCCAATATGATCCTGCCACCGTAAGCAACTTCAATGCCAGCTGGCACACCCAGGCAGATAACATGAGCAATATCAGCAAGGAAACGCTCACCGCAGTGGGGCGGACCGTGATGAAGGTCATTTATACGGAAAAATAATTGCCGGAAGAGTTGCTATAGGTTAATCGATCCTGGCAATGTCCATTGCAGGATACCTGACACGAGAAGTCTTTTCGTCTTAAAGTCTTATATTCGCCATCTGAAAAAAGGCAATTAAAATGATACAGCTCGCTCATTCAAAGGTTAAGGAAATTCTGTCAGCTACCGCCACGGGTCAGGAAGTTACTGTTAAAGGTTGGGTACGAACCAAGCGTGGCAACAAACAGGTTGCATTTATCGCATTGAATGATGGTTCGGTGATACACAACCTCCAGGTGGTTGCCAATCCTGAACATTTCAGCGAAGAAATGATGAAGTCCATCACTACCGGAGCTTGTCTGAAAGTCACCGGCAAGCTGGTTGAAAGTTTGGGAAGCGGGCAGCCGGTGGAGATACAGGCAACTGAAATAGAAGTATATGGAACCGCGGATCCCAATACCTACCCCTTGCAGAAGAAGGGCCACAGTATGGAGTTCCTCCGCGACATCGCACATCTCCGGCCACGTACCAATACATTCGGAGCGGTACTCCGTGTCAGGCATGCCATGGCATATGCCGTACATAAATATTTTAACGACCGGGGATTCAAATATCTGCATACACCTATTGTGACGGGTTCGGATGCCGAAGGAGCAGGGGAAATGTTCCGGGTAACCACACTCGATAGTAAGAATCCTCCGCTTACGCCGGAGGGGAAAGTCGACTTCAGTCTGGATTTTTTCGCTCGGGAAACCAACCTTACCGTATCAGGGCAGCTCGAAGGAGAGCTGGGAGCGATGGCCTTAGGTGACATATACACCTTCGGCCCGACCTTCCGCGCGGAGAACTCTAACACGCCGCGGCATCTGGCTGAATTCTGGATGATTGAGCCGGAAATGGCCTTTTACGAAATTGAGGACAATATGAATCTTGCCGAAGATTTCGTTAAATACCTGGTCAGTTATGCGCTTGAAAATTGTGCCGATGATCTGGCATTCTTCAATCAGATGTATGACAATGAGCTCGTGGACCGGTTAAAAATGGTGGTGGAAAATGATTTTATCCGGATGTCCTATACCGAAGCCGTGGAGATCATTGTGAATTCCGGACAGAAGTGGGAATTTCCGGTATCCTGGGGTAGTGATCTTCAGGCAGAACATGAGCGATACCTGGTGGAACAGCACTTTAAAAAACCGGTTATCCTGACGGATTATCCTAAAAAAATCAAGGCATTCTATATGTACCAGAATGAGGACGGGCTCACCGTCAGGGGAATGGATGTGCTGTTCCCGAAGATCGGGGAAATTATCGGCGGATCACAGCGCGAGCACCGTTTGGAAAAACTCACCGAGCGCATGGCTGAGCAGAATATCGCCGAAAAAGATATGTGGTGGTACCTGGATACCAGACGCTTCGGTACGGCGCCCCATAGCGGATTCGGTCTTGGCTTTGAGCGCCTGATCCTGTTTATTACCGGGATGGGCAATATCAGGGATGTAATTCCCTTCCCCCGGACGCCCAGAAATGCAGAGTTCTAAAATTGTATTAACTTTCAACCGCAATATTTTACTGTTTCTCAAATGCTCAAGCAACGTTTACAGCAAAAGCTGCTACAAAAGTTGTCGCCACAGCAAATTCAGCTGATCAAACTGCTGGAAGTGCCTACCATGCAGCTCGAACAGCGGATTAAAAAAGAGCTTGAGGAGAACCCGATACTGGAGGAAGGTCGTGAGGAGGGCCCCGAATCGGATGATTCCAGGAATGGGGATGACGACCGGGATAATGAAAAAGATGAAATTTCCCTGGAGGAATTTAAAGACGATTACGATATTCCGGCCTACCGGCTGAATCCGAGAAACCGGTCGCACGACGACGAAAAAGTAGTTGAAATTCCATTCTCTGCAGGGGTTTCGTTTCGTGAAAATTTATCCAACCAACTGGGCATGAGAATTATGGACGAGCACAAACAAGCGCTTGGCCATTACATTTTGGGCAATATCGATGACGACGGATATTTGCGTCGCGACCTGGAAAATATTGTCGATGACCTGGCCTTTTCACTCAATATTTCGACCACGGAGGAAGAACTGAAGGAGATCCTGATGTTAATTCAGGAATTTGATCCGCCGGGTGTGGGAGCCAGGAACCTTCAGGAGTGCCTGATCCTTCAGCTCGACAGGCACGCGAAGGAGGGTCGGTTGAATGGTGATACCCGGAATGCAAGGATTATCGTACTGGATTATTTTGATGAATTTACCCGGAAACATTACGACAAGATCCAGAACCGGATGAGCCTGAGCGATGCTGAACTGAAAGCCGCCATTAATGAGATTATCAGGCTCAACCCTAAACCGGGTGGTGACCTGGCAGATTCGGCCATGCAGTCGTATCACCAGATTGTGCCGGATTTTGTATTGGAAGATAATGAGGGTATCCTGGAGCTCAGTCTGAATTCGAAAAATGCTCCGGACCTGCGGATCAACTCCTTGTATGCAAACATGCTGAAAAGCTATAATGAGGAGCGTAAAACCCAGAATCAGAATCGGAACCAGAAAGAGGCCGCCACTTTTGTCAGGCAGCGGGTGGAATCGGCGAAATGGTTCATGGAGGCGATCCGTCAGCGACAGCACACATTGATCCTTACGATGAATGCCATCATGGAATTTCAGAAAGAATATTTTCGCAGCGGAGGAGATGAAATGCGTCTGCGGCCCATGATTCTCAAAGATATCAGCGAAAGAACCAGTCTGGATATATCCACCATTTCCCGGGTAGCCAACTCCAAATACATTCAGACCGAATGGGGAATTTTCCCACTCAAGTACTTCTTTTCAGAAGGGTTGCAAACAGATACGGGAGAAGAGGTATCGACCCGTGAAATAAAAAAAATCCTGGAGGAGTGTCTGGAAGGTGAGGATAAGCGGAGACCGGTTACTGACGACAAGCTGGCCCTGATCCTGAAGCAAAAAGGATACATGATTGCCCGCAGAACCGTAGCAAAATACCGAGAGCAACTCAACATCCCGGTTGCACGCCTCAGAAAGGAATTATAGTGAAGGTGTCACGGATTATCTCTGTTCTCTTCCATCCCATACTTATGCCTTTCATCGGGGTGGTCATTCTGCTCAATTTTGGAGGATGGCTGAACCTGATCCCTCCTGAGGGGAAAAAATACATTTATGCA
>JBBQOG010000295.1:0-4642 GCA_038330665.1 Bacteroidales bacterium | reverse complement strand
GGTGATCGACAAATCGACCGGAACATTCATTCCACCCGCAAAGGAAATCGTTTTTAACACTGATCTGGTTCAAAATGACGGACTACTCGTCAGCTATATCGGGAGGCAAAATGGTTTGTCTGCCGATGAGGCCCGAAAGTTGGTGGATGAATTTGTGGAGGACACCCGCAAGAGACTCCGTGCAGGGGCCATTGTGGAAGTAGAAGGGATCGGTCATTTTGTACAGAAAAGGAACAGGACCCTTTTGTTCCTGACGAATGCCGAAGCCAACCTGTTCCCCGGATCCTTTGGATTGGCATCTTTCCGGATGCAGGAGCTTGTGCCTCAAAATGCGCTGAAAGAACCGATGGTTCGGGCAACAGATGAGCTTGCACGGACAGTTGAGTTTTCGGTTAATTCGGCAAGAAGAGTCAAAGGGAGCAGGAACCTAAGGAGAATAGCCATTGCCATGCCGCTCCTTATTGCATTCTCGTTATTGCCTTTTAATTCGCGTATGAGCGATACGCTGACCTCATCGCGTGCCTCATTGATTCCGGAACCCTCGTTATACCGGCTCGATTATCCGGATATTCAGAAGCCGGATACCGCAAAACTGATCGAATTTCCGATCCGGGACAATCCGGCATCCGTTTTAGCCCCATCAGATTCAGTAGTAGTGGTTCCTAAGGCTGCAAAGCCGGAGGCAACCCTTCCGATGGTTAAAAAGGCAGAAGGAAAGTTTCCGGTGATAGCCGGTTGCTTTAAGGTGCAGGACAATGCCGACAAGCTCCAAAAGCAATTGATAGATAAAGGATATCCTGCTACCATCATCCCGATGCGGAACGGGATGTTTAAAGTTCAGATGGAAACCTTTGCCACCCGCCAGGAGGCCATCGAAGGACTGGCCCGGATAAGAAAGGCCGAGCCCGGTATGCAGCTTTGGGCTGCGATATAGGAGCTCGTGACGCGTGATGCGTGTCACAAAAAATGAAAATTCCCTATTTTACTATCGAACCATTTTGAATGGCGTCTTCGGGTTTTACGAAGATCAGCCGGCCAAGATGATCTTCCGCCAGCAGGATCATTCCTTTTGACTCAATTCCTTTTATTTTCCTCGGTTCCAGGTTCGCCAGCAAGGTGATCTGTTTACCCACCAGCTGTTCCGGTTCGAAATGTTCGGCAATGCCTGAAACCACTGTGCGGACATCGATGCCGGTGTCCACCTTCAGCTTCATCAGCTTTTGTGTTTTAGGAACCCTTTCGGCCTCGAGAATGGTGGCAATTCGAATATCCATCGTCGAGAACGCATCGTATGTGATTTCGGGTTTTGCTGCCGGTAAACCTGCCTCTCTGGCTTCATTGGCCTTCTTGGTTTCATGCAGTTTCCTCACCTGGAAATCCATCTGTTCATCCTCTATCTTGTCAAAAAGAAGGGCGGGTTTTTCCATCTGGTGCCCGGCTTTGATCAGGTCTGTCGAACCGATTGCACTCCAGGGCATTCCCTTAATATTCAGAAAACTACGCAGCTGTTTCATGGTAAACGGCAGGAAGGCATCCATCAGAATGGCGATATTGGCGGTAATCTGAAGGCTCACGTGCAGGATGGTTGCCACGCGGAGCGGGTCGGTGGGGAAAAGCTTCCAGGGTTCGGTTTCTGCCAGATATTTGTTGCCGAGCCGTGCCAGGCTCATAGCTTCGTTCAGGGCCTCCCGGATCCGGAAGGCTTCGAGGCTTTGCTCAACCCTTGAACGGATGGCAGTGATCTCGGAAAGGGTGGCCTGGTCATATTCGGCCAGACCATGGATATCCGGGCATTTGCCTTCGAAATATTTTTGGGTGAGAACCAGGGTGCGGTTCACGAAGTTCCCCAATACAGCAACCAGTTCATTATTGTTGCGAGTCTGAAAATCCTTCCAGGTGAAATCATTATCCTTGGCTTCGGGGGCATTGGCGGTGAGCACATACCGGAGCACATCCTGCTTGCCGGGAAATTCTTCCAGATATTCATGGAGCCACACGGCCCAGTTTCGTGAAGTGGATATTTTTTCGCCTTCCAGGTTCAGAAATTCATTGGCCGGAACATTGTCGGGGAGGATATATTCTCCATGGGCCTTCAGCATGGCCGGGAAAATGATGCAATGGAAAACGATATTATCCTTACCGATAAAATGAACCATCCGGCACTCCTCTGATTTCCAGTATTTTTCCCAGTCAGGGGTCAGCTCACGAGTGGCCGAAATATATCCGATGGGGGCATCGAACCAAACATACAGCACCTTGCCTTCGGCTCCGTCCACCGGCACCGGTACGCCCCAGTCGAGGTCGCGGGATACCGCCCGGGGCTGAAGCCCCTGGTCGAGCCATGATTTGCACTGTCCGTAAACGTTGGATCGCCATCCGGTATGGTCTTCAAGAATCCATTTTTTCAGCCAGTCCTCGTGTTTGTCGAGGGGCAGGTACCAATGTCGGGTTTCCTTTAATATCGGGGCATTACCGCTGAGCATAGATTTGGGTTTGATCAGTTCCATCGGGCTCAGCGAGGTTCCGCACTTCTCACACTGATCGCCATAGGCCTTTTCATTTCCGCAATGGGGGCAGGTACCGGTGATATAACGGTCGGCGAGAAATTGCTGATTGGCTTCGTCGAAGAATTGTTCGGATGTCTTTTCAATAAATTCCCCGTCATCGTAAAGCTTCCGGAAAAAGGCGGATGCCGTTTGGTGGTGGATGGGTGCCGAAGTGCGGTGATAAATATCAAAAGCGATTCCGAAATTCGAAAATGCATCCTTATTAAGGGTGTGATAACGGTCGACCACATCCTGGGGCGTGATCCCTTCGGTCTTGGCTTTCAGGGTGATTGGAACGCCATGCTCATCGGATCCACAAATAAACAGCACATCTTTTCCATTCTGGCGGAGAAACCGCGTATATATATCTGCCGGAACGTAAACTCCGGCCAGGTGACCGATATGAACCGGACCGTTGGCGTAAGGAAGCGCAGCGGTGACAAGGTGACGTTTGTATTCAGCCATCAGTATAAATTAAGAAACGCAAAATTAGAAAAGAAAATGGATGAACGGAAGGATTTGGGCAAAGCCGGTGAGCAGCTGGCAGCTGAGTATCTCGAAAATCATGGGTATATCCTCCTCGAACGGAACTGGAGGTTCGCGCATAAAGAGATCGACATCATTGCGCGTGAGCAGAATGATATCGTCATAGTCGAGGTGAAAACACGAAATTTCCCCGTGCGGGAGCTACCGGAACAAGCCATAAACAAGCAGAAAAGACAGTTTCTCACGTTGGCAGCCAATGCTTATGTGCGCTATAACCGAATTTCCATGGAGGTGCGCTTTGATGTGATTAATGTGGTGTTTGAACAGGGGAAGCCCCAACTGAGCCACATCAGGGATGCCTTTTTTCCTATGCTTTGGTGACCCGGCGTCCGATCACACTGCGCAGTTCCTCGGCCCGGAAAGGTTTGGAAATGTAATCATTCATGCCGGCAGCCAAACAGGTTTCGCGGTCGCCTTTCATGGCGTTGGCCGTCATGGCAATAATATGCACCGGATGACGTCCGGGGCTCATCTTTTCGATTTCCCTGATTTGCCGGGTCGCCTCCAACCCATCCATCACGGGCATCTGCACATCCATAAAGATGATGTCGAACCGTTTCCGGCGAAATTTGTTTACTGCCTCTTCCCCGTTTTCGGCGGTTTCAACCTGGTGGCCCGGTTTCTCCAGGTTCAGGAGGGCAATTCGCTGATTGATTTTGTTATCCTCAACCAGAAGGATCGATAATCGGCCTTTGGGTGCGCTTTCTTCCGGCGGCAGGACAATGCCCTCGCTGACCACCGTGGATGCAGGATCTACTGCCGCCTGAGTGGCCTGGTCCGGTTCCTGAAGGGGTTGAATTACTTTTTGTATGATTCGCCAGAGCTCGGCAATTTTTACCGGTTTATTGAGAAATCCTCTAAAGCCGGATCCGGACAGTTCCGCAGGATTCAGGATATCAGCAATGGAGGAAAGCATGATCAGCCGGTTTCTGCGTAATTCCGGATTTTCCTGAACTTTTCTTCCGAAGGTGAGCCCATCCATTTCCGGCATCTGACAATCCACCAGAACGGCATCGAATTCCTTACCGGTTCCGGCTACGGTTTGCAAAAGTTTAAGTGCGGTTTCGGCGTTGGTGACCTCTTCCGACTGGCACTGCCAGTATTCCAGATACTTTCGGAAAATCTGGAGGTTGGTCTCGTTATCATCAATCACCAGGACTCGCAGTCCTTTCAGGTCATTCCCACCCTCCCGTTCCGACTGGCCGGATGTGTTCAGGTCCTGTTTAAACTGAGCGGAAAACCAAAAGGTGGAACCCTTACCCACTTCACTTTCCAAATCAATCGTGCCGCCCATCAATTCCACCAGTCGCTTGCTGATAATCAATCCCAGGCCGGTTCCACCGAATTTCCGGGTGATGGAGGCATCTATCTGGGAGAAAGACCGGAACAGTTTTTGCTTCTGGTTCTCTTCAATCCCAATGCCCGTATCGCTAATCTTGAATATGATCTTAAAGTGATCGTCCTTTTGTTCAGCCAGAAAGCATGAAACCAGAACCTCTCCCCGTTGGGTGAATTTAATGGCATTGTTTACCAGGTTGAGGAGAATCTGT
>JBBQOG010000294.1:0-4694 GCA_038330665.1 Bacteroidales bacterium | reverse complement strand
ACTTATCCGCCAAATTATGATCGTAAGACTTCAACTTAATTCTAATTTTCTGACTCATTCCTGTTATATATTTATCTACAATAAATCCACTCTTCCAAATACTTTTTGTAACACAGCGATGGCAATTTCACGAGGCACTTCATCATAATGTGAAACTTCCATTGTTGAACTGGCCCGACCTGAGGTTAAAGTTCTGAGTACCGTTACATAACCAACTTGTTCTGCAAGGGGTACCGTGGCTTTAACAACACGTCCACCGGGTTTATTTTCCATCCCGGAAACCTGTCCACGCCTTTTGTTGAGATCGGCAATTACATCTCCAACGAATTCTTCAGGAGAAACTACTTCTAGACTCATGATTGGTTCGAGTAAAATCGGTCTTGATTTTTCGCAACCTTCCCGGAATGCTTTTTGAGCAGCAATTTCAAAGGAAAGTTCATCAGAATCGACCGGGTGAAAGGATCCACCCAACAATTTTACTTTCAAACCATTTAAGGGAAATCCTGCAAGAACTCCACTGTTCATTGCATTTCTGAACCCACGTTCAATCGCTGCAATATAATTTTTTGGAAATTCTTCAGGCTTAAGTACGGAAGTGAATTCAAGCCCGTTTTTAACGGCATCCGGTGTAATTTGAACCCGGATTTCTGCAAAGAGATTTTTTCCTCCGGTATCTTTCCTGAATACAATATGTGTTTCAGATTCCTGTCGGATTGATTCCTTATAGGCCACCTGTGGCAAGCCACGGTTAATCTCCAGTTTAAACTCCCGTTTTAAACGGTCGAGGATAATTTCAAGATGAAGCTCCCCCATTCCGCTTAAAACGGTCTGGCCGGATTCCTCATCGATTTTGACCCTGAAGGTCGGATCTTCTTCGACCAGTTTCTGCAAGGCATCTGTCAATTTTGCCATATCATCCTGAGTGCGTGCCTCAACGGCAACTCCCAGAACAGGCTCCGGAAAGTTAATGGACTCGAGTACAATTCTCTTGCTCTCGTCACAAAGAGTATCTCCGGTCCGGATATCTTTAAACCCGACCGCAGTACAAATATCTCCGGCTTCGATCAGATCCCGCGGGTTCTGCTTATTTGCATGCATTTGATATAATCGGGTAATCCTTTCTCGTTTCTCGGTACGCATGTTAAAAACAGTGGCTCCCGCATGGATTGTCCCGGAATAAACCCTTAAGTAAGCCAAACGGCCGACAAATGGGTCAGTAGCTATTTTAAAGGCGAGTGCTGCGAAAGGCGCATTTGAATCCACTTCCCTTTTCACCGGTTGATTCGTCGCAGGGTCGATTCCCTGAACAGATCCAATATCCAGTGGGCTGGGTAAAAAAGCAGCAATTGCATTAAGCAGAGGCTGCACGCCCTTATTTTTAAATGCAGATCCGCAAAGGACAGGAATCAACACCCGGTTCAGGGTGGCGTTCCGAATTGCCTTTAACAGATCATTGGGCTGAATGCTTTCCTTATCCTCAAAAAACCTTTCCAGTAAAGCGTCATCTGTTTCACAAACTGATTCGATCAGTGTGTTACGCCATTCTTCCGCCATTTCCAGCATATCTTCAGGAATTGGTAGGATCTCAGGGTTGGCCCCGAGACTATCTTCTTCCGGCCAGATCAAGGCTTTGTTTTGTATAAGGTCGACTACTCCGATAAATTTTTCTTCGTTTCCAATTGGAATCTGGATTGCGAGAGGCCTGGCCCCAAGCTTTTCCTTCATCTCATTCAGCACGCCGATAAAATCGGACCCTGGTCTATCCATCTTGTTGACAAAAGCGATTCTGGGAACCTTGTATTTGTCAGCCTGATGCCAGACAGTTTCAGATTGAGGTTCCACTCCGCTCACACCGCAGAAAACTGCGATGGCTCCATCGAGCACGCGCAATGACCTTTCCACTTCAACTGTAAAATCCACATGTCCGGGAGTATCAATGATATTAATCTTAAAATTTTCCCCGTCATATTTCCACCAGGTAGTCGTTGCAGCAGAGGTTATGGTAATCCCACGTTCCTGCTCCTGCACCATCCAGTCCATAGTTGCAGCACCTTCATGAACTTCTCCCATCCGGTGATTAATACCGGTGTAAAACAGAATCCTCTCGGTAGTAGTGGTTTTTCCCGCATCAATGTGCGCCATTATACCGATGTTCCTGGTATAAGAGAGATCTAGTGCCATCCCAACGTGTCAAAGAACTTTGCTCCGGTTAAAACCGGAAATGCGCGAATGCCCGGTTTGCCTCGGCCATTCTATGCGTATCTTCCTTTTTCTTGAAAGCTGCGCCTTCTTCATTAAAGGCCGCTACAATCTCCGCAGCCAGTTTTTCACTCATCGACCGACCCGAGCGTTTCCGCGCAAAGGCGATCAGGTTCTTGTTGCCAATAGAAATCTTCCTGTCCGGACGAATCTCCATCGGAACCTGGAAAGTAGCACCCCCCACCCTGCGGCTTTTTACCTCAACTGCCGGAGTAATGTTTTCAAGTGCCTTTTTCCATACATCCAGGGCTGACATGCCAGAATCCTGGGTTTTCTTTTCAACCAATTCCAATGCTTCGTAGAAACTGGCAAAAGCTATACTTTTCTTCCCGCTGTACATGAGGTCGTTTACAAAACGGGTTACCCGGGTATCACTGAATTTTGGATCCGGAAGTATTATACTTTTTTTGGCTCTCGCTTTTCTCATGGAAAATTTTGCTTACTGTGTCAGACTATTTTTTTGGCCTTTTGGCTCCGTATTTCGATCTTCTCTGTTTCCTGCCATCTACACCGGCAGCATCCAAAGTACCTCTTACCATGTGGTAGCGAACCCCCGGAAGGTCTTTTACCCTTCCACCGCGAACCAGTACAATTGAGTGCTCCTGAAGATTATGTCCTTCACCGGGGATATACACGTTTACTTCCTTTTGATTGGTCAGACGAACCCTTGCAACCTTCCGCATCGCGGAATTAGGTTTCTTTGGGGTCGTCGTATAAACCCGGACGCAAACTCCACGACGCTGAGGACAAGAATCAAGAGCCGGAGCTTTGCTCTTCTCATTCTTACTGATTCTACCTTTTCTTACTAATTGCTGTATCGTAGGCATTATGAGCTATTTTTAATCCCGCTTGTTTTTAACAAATTGGTGTGCAAAGGTAAAAGTTTTTTTTACAAAATCTAAGGTCGATACAAAATTTCAAAAAAAAAGTCCCGGAGGACCGGGACTTATTGTCTTATGCTGAATTCCTGAAGATCAAGGATACTTCAAAATCAAAACGGTTTCGTCCGGATCATTTGGACTGGTAGATCCATCAACCGATGCTGCAAGGGAAAACATCGCACCATAAAAGGAGTTGACCACCGAACCCTTTTTTGAGGAAACGTGAACCTCTAGGAAGAAATCGCGAGGAACGTCCAAATCATCCAGGTTAATACCAAACCAATCTACACTGTTACCCTTGGAATCAAGGGTACTGAAATCTTCGACCCGTGCCATAAGGTCCCCGAACTTATTAATAATATTTACATAGGCCAGCTGATATCGCTTTGTATTATATCCCTTTAAACCAAATGTGACCATTTTCCAATCATGATGCTTATCAGATTTGACTAAATCTCCCTTGACAATCTTTAAGGACGAATGTTGCGACGTCACATTCACACTCGATGAGGATTGAAATCCCATCGAAATCATGGAAATGATCCCGATAAGGAGAATGGTCGAAATTTTCTTTTTCATAATTTTTCTATTTCCAATTAACTGTACCCCTAACCTTGCTATTGGTTAATCCTGCTGCAGCGGTAAAGGTAACCCTGATATTTGATTTTTTTTTGCTTTGGGACATGTTTTTGACAAAAACGTGCGTTTTCCATAAAATGGACCCTATATAATATTATATATTTGCACCAAGAAATTATCCATAATGACAAAAGTCCTGACCCCACTCATCTTCATTTTACTGATGCTCACTGCTTTACGGAGTCCGGGTCAATCTAAAAACAGCAGCAATAATGCAACCCTACTAGATACCGTAAAGTTAGAGAAATTAATTTATAATTCAAATCCCAATGCGGCTTCGATTCTTCTGAATCAATACCTTCGCCTGCAAAAAGAACCCAAATCCGGCGATCTGGCCGCACGTTGGCTGGAATTGGCAATATTTTCAGCCTGGACAGAAAACATAGTCGACCTGGCTAATTGGACAAAAAATATTCAAAATGGCCGGGCCGCTTTTACCAACTACCTGGCATCCCATTCCCCTCGGAAAACAAATTCTACTATCCGGTCAAATGAGCTGTTGTACCAAGCATTTGTTCTATCCTACGACGGATTTAAGAACCAGGCGGCGGATAGTCTGGTAGCCTCCATCGCAATCCGCCCGGTTGATGGAATGATAAATCAGTTGATTCTGGCCGATTCCTACCATGAACTGGCACGGTTATATAAAACAAACGGAGATCTGGCTGAATCTGTAAAAAATTTCCAGCGAGCAATCAGTTTAAACCAGAAGTTGAACCGGTCAAAGTGCCTGGCCAATGACTTTTCTAATCTGGGATCCGTGCTGGCCGAAATTAACACATTTGATTACCATGCCGACTCCCTGTACAAAAGGTCGCTTGACCTCTACACCCAGATCGACAGTTCAAACGCTAAATCTCAGGTATTAAACGAATTAGGAGTATTGTTTATCAAGCGTGGGCAATTGAAAGGATC
>JBBQOG010000293.1:0-4716 GCA_038330665.1 Bacteroidales bacterium | reverse complement strand
TTTCGCGATTAATTTTTGATCTCCGGTCAGCATTTCAACTGGCTTGAGGGCATCTTTGACCGGCAGGTTCGGCGGAGGTAGTCAGAAAACTCTGACGAGGATTGATTTTTTATCGGGCATGTCCAGTATACCGGATCTTTGATCTTAACCCACATTGCAGCCCATGGATCCCAGGATGAAGCCATGGGAACGAGATGATGCCTAAAATCGCACCCCCTCCAAACAGGCAGTTTCGCGTGCATGTCGGATGGACTTGATCGCCCATTCCGGAAAAATTCATTACATTTGAAGAAGCTACTTACGCGTGATTTATTGGTAATTGCTTGTTTTGAACGGTTTTTTTTAACCTAGCTCTTAAACTTACTTTAAATGAACACACCTACACCAACCAACAAGTATGTATCCCTGGTGGTTCTGATCCTGATCTTTTCCAGCGTTGCCGGCATCAAGTCTCAGGGCCTGCACGGATACATTGGCAGTAGCCCTGCCGCCACCGCTTCGAAATATGGGGAAGGATTCGGTTTCTATTCCGCCATCTGGCCCCTGATACCTGCACCGATCGCCAATTTCCAGATCGGCCTGCCATCAACCTGGATTATTCCGAATAACAATGACAACGCCACGGTTCCCCTCTGTCCGGTGGGAACCTACGCAAGGGATCACTGGCCAGAAAGAGGTCCAACCTATGCTGATGTTTTCCAGACAATTGAAGGAAGTCCCGGGTACTGGGTCGGTAATAAGTTTAATTATGGACCGCCAAAGTTCAAGATGAATTCAACTCCGAGCTGTTATGATGTGGAAATTTCGACTCCCGGATGGCAGTTTTTTTGGAGCGACACCCCCTTGCCCGACAATATGCTCGGCATCGCGCAATTGTCGAACTGTCTGTTGTATCCCCCGGATGGCTTAACCTTTGAGGGAAACCCCAACGGAGAGTTCCTGGGAATGAGTTACCTGTCGCTTCCCCTTACCGCTGCTTATACTGATAAATATCCGGTAGGAGAAAAATCCTGGACCCTGTTCCTGAATGCACAGAATTTCAAGGGACCGCTGGCGTATTATCTTCCTGAAACCTGGGCTAAAATATCCGAAAACTATCCTTTCGATAATGGCCGCGGCCTCGATGCACGTTCCTCAAAAACCAACCTGTCAGGAGGAACGATGGAAATCAATACGGTTCCCTTACTGAGTGCAACAGATACCGATGGTAAGCGTTATTACAAAATCCCCCGCCTCCAATTTCCGGTCGATAGCCGGAACCGAACGGTTCTTTCCAAAGATGTAACCTTTTACAGCAAGGATGCCATTTACAATAAGGTACTGGCGTGGAGGGAGGGAGGAGAGGTCCCTTCGGGGACATTCGTAAAAAAAGGTGCGGCTAAACCAACCATGCATACCTATCCGGTCAATTACGACCAGGGAGGAATACCTATAAATGGAATAAACCAACTGGCAACTCCGGTGATCTTTCACGGCAATGATTTTGGTTTTCAGTGGGCCGGCACTGTTTCGGATTCCATGAGAAGTTTTCCGGAGTATTTCAAAGATTCGGCAAACTTGAGGGTGGCTATAACCGCATCCGATGTGCCGCCTTCAACCCATCTCGTCAGTGCTCAATTTAGTAAACCTAACCCGAATCCATCCCCTTATCGTGCCACTTTGAAAGGATCGTGGCGGACTCCCGGACCGGTTGCCGGCCCGTTCTACGCCTACCTCAATGATCATTCCATGGTAACCTATTTCTGGTATCGATTTATTGATCAGCCTGTATTTCAACAATTTAATTGGTCGCAGGGAAAACGCGACAGCCTGCAGCATCTGGTGGAAGCTATGCACACCAACTGGCAAATCACTGATACCTATATGCCCGAACCCAGCAGTGGCGAGCTGGTCAGTTTCGATCCGGAACTCCTGGTCACTCCGCCGCCTGAGTATGCCATCGGATATGTTCCCATAGTGGTTGGCCAGGAAAAATCGAAAATTTCGGGAATAGAAAATCTGCCCGTTGAAGAATTTCCATCCATGGAAGTTTATCCTAATCCGGCAACCCAATCCCTGAATGTTCACTTACTGGTCCCTCTCAATAACCTTTCAATTCTTCAACTGATGGATCTGGAAGGGAAGATGATCCAGACCGTTAAAGTGAGTAAGCAATCAGAAGTTCTGGATATCAGCAAGCTGGCTAATGGGACCTATATCCTCAAGTATTCCGATGGGGATCATACCCACTCTATGCAATTTATCAAGACGAAATAGGGAAGCAACCCTTAACTGGATTATGACATCAGAAAAGATCTAAGTATTAATTTTTACAACCATGAAAATAAAATTCTTTCCTCTTATATTCCTGATGTTCAGCACTCAGCTTGCGCATGCACAAACAACCCTGACTATCAAGCAGGATCAGTATTATACACCTTCTTTCGCTGTCAACCATGTTACATTGCTCAAGGCCCCGGAGGAAGGTCTTTGGTCGATTGCCACCGATTGGCAAAATGATTGGTGTACCGATTGGCACCACGCATCGGCAGACAGCCTGGTTAGGGAGAATGAATGGACGATCCTGTACGGCAAATTAAAAACCGCAAAAGGCGATTGGGTGCTCCGGGATGCCTATCGCCAGGATGGAAACCGAATAAAATGTATCCGCCGTTACGAATGGCACGGGAAAGTGGTTCTGCCGAAAGTCACGCTATCCATCCGCTGGGCATTGACCGATTATACAGATAGAGTTTTCATGCCTGGAATCCTTCTGTATGGAAATCCTTCGGGCTATCGTAACTGCCCTACCTGCGCGGCAACTTTCGATAAAGAACATGCACCTGAAGCCCTGTTTGAAGAACATCGTTTTTCCATGCCCTTTGTTTGTGCTGAAATTCCTGCGGGCAATCAACTGTTTGGCGTTTCATTGCATACCCAGCCTTCATTGGTTCCCTATGCGAATATTGCCGATCAGTGGTGGTCCTTAGGGGCAAGTGCGCAGAACAATATCACCGAATTGGAACTCCTTTCGGGTCCGATTGCCATGAACGGGCAACGGAGTGTTGCTAAAGCACTTCAGGGAAAACCCCTCCCCTATGGTGATACCTGGATGGATGTTAAGCCCGGTGCAGTCATCGAAAAAGTATTTTATATTGAAGTTCATCCTGTTGAACAAGAAGGTTTTGCATTTAAGGAGGCTATTCAAACCAGCATCGATATTTTTAAGCCATTCTATTCTGATGATATGCCCTCTTTCAGGGAAATCATCGAGTCGAAATATTTGTTTGCCACTACGCGGTGGCATGAAGATGAGAAGAGTGCCGGATTCGGCATGTACCCTCTCCAATGGGGGCCTGAATATGTGATGGGCTGGTGCGGGCAGGCGGCTTCATTAGGATTTGCCTTGCAGGAGCTTAAGCCCGTTTTAAAAGATAGGCGCATCGACGATCAGATACAGCGCTCTCTTGACTTCCTGTCGGGCTCTCCTTTCAATGAGAACGGCTTTCATTTGAATTATCTGGTTAAAGAAAATAAATGGGAGGCACAGGACAACGTGTCGCAGGGTCAGGCCATGTGTAATTTTGCCATGGCTATCGAATCGGCAAAAAAGAACAAGAGCTATAATTCTTCAAAATGGGAAAGTTTTTTAAAGAAAGCATGTGATATTCATTCTGTTCGGATATTAAAGGATGATTGGCAGCCGGTTTCAACCAACGAAGCCTTTTATATTGCCCCATTGTGTAAGGCCTCTGATATTTTTAAAAACAAACAATATGCTCGGGCCGCGCGTAAAGCAGCCGACTATTATGCAAAACGTCATCTTTCGATGAGAGAACCGTATTGGGGAGGCACACTCGATGCAAGCTGTGAGGATAAGGAAGGGGCCTGGGCCGCATTTCAGGGATTTTTGGCCATGTATGAGTTTTCAAAAGAACAGAAGTATCTGGATTACGCTACCCATGCCGCGTATGTTACTATCAGTTATACAATGGTTTGGGATATTCCGATGCCTCCTTCCCGATTAGCGAATCATGGATTCAAAAGTCGGGGATGGACCATCGTTTCGGCCCAGAATCAGCATCTGGATGTCTTTGGGGTCTTTTTTACGCCTGATATTTATAAGCTGGGGAAATATTTGAAAGATGAGAATTTACAGCGTCTTGCCATTCTGATGTTCCGCTCCTGTGGCCAAATGATCGACCCCTTTGGATCGCACGGCGAGCAAATACAACATACCAATTTCGCCCAGGCTGGGGATTTGACCAACATCTATAATTTCCGGGGCGGGTACGTAGAACATTGGACCGTACTGTGGGTAACTGCCCATTTTCTTAATGCGGCGGCCCGTTTTTATGAGATTGATAAAACAATGTTCCGATAGTCACCCGTCAGGAAGCGGGGAAATAAGAACCAACGCAGGGATTAGTTTTGGTAAATAGGAGTTTATAGAAATGAACAAATTCGCATTATTAGTATCTATTGCCACATCTGTAATAACAGTTGGCGTCACTGAAGCCCAGGTTTTAGAATATACCATTAAAGATGTTATAACGGTGGAAAAGCCCGTAAGCCCTCTGCTATACGGGAGTTTCATTGAAGTCGGCTTTGGCCGCTACGAGAACCTCTGGTCGGAAATGCTTTATAATCGCAGTTTTGAAGAGGACCAGGCATACATTACTGATTGGGTTACCTTTACAAGGCCCAAAAAAGAGATGGAGGATTGGTGGCATTCAG
>JBBQOG010000292.1:0-4717 GCA_038330665.1 Bacteroidales bacterium | reverse complement strand
CCCTCATGAACTTAGGTACGCAAAATGCGATGAAAATAATTGAGGGCTCCATTCGTACGACAGAAATTTTATTGAACAAGTAAATTATTTACGAATGAAAAGGCTAATCTGGCTATCGGTTTTTATTCTTGCCTTAAGTGCCTGTGATCCGGTTGATCACAGCGGAGTCCGGCCGGTTGCCTCGTTCCGGATCACCCCCGAAAACGGAAAAACCACCGATACCTTTCAGTTCGATGCCGGGCGATCGGATCCCGGTGGCATCAGGAGTAAGGTATACTACCGCTGGGACTGGAATCGCGATGGAATTTGGGATGGAGAGTATACCCGGATACCGGTTTCGCCTCACCGATTCTTACTAAAGGGATTCTATAATCCGATCCTGCAAGTCATCAATTCGGATGGAATGACGGATACCCTCTCCATTAAACTGATGGTGGATCAGGGGTTTTCCCCACCGGTTCCATCCTTTTCTATCACTCCCGAAAATGGAAACCTGAAAACCAATTTTCTGCTGGATGGCTCCGGTTCCCGGGACGATGAAGAACCTCTGGAACAGTTGCGGTTCATGTGGGACTTTACGCATAACGGGTCGTGGGATACTCCCTTGTCAACCAATCCGACCATCCATTACGTTTTTGCCGATACCGGAAGATTTGAGATCGCCCTTCAGGTGGTCGATCCGCAGAATCTTCGAAGGACAGTTACCCGAACCATCTGGATAACCGATATCAATATGCGCCTGGTGGCCGATTTTAAATGGACCCCGGAAAGCGGCACCACCGATTCTATTTTCATCCTGGATGCGTCGTTATCCCATAACCTGGATGAGGATAGAGCCTTGCTCCGCTATTCCTGGAACCTGCCTCCCGATTATAAATGGAGCCCCTGGTCGTATAAGCCTGATACCGCCATGCATTTAAGGTGGGAGGATAAATATATGCTGGAGCTTCGGGTGATGGATACCGGCAGTCTGGTTAATTATGCAAAAAAAGAGATGACCATTTATCACCAAAACCTTCCCCCAAGCCCCAAATTTATCATTGGTTGTGGTCGGGGGAATATCCTGACCCAGTTTTTCTTTAATTCATGGCCGACGGTTGACACGGAATCCTTGCCTACCTCGCTGGAGGTGAGGTGGGATTTTGATGGGGATGAAAAATGGGATACCGAATTTTCAAAAGAACGGACTGTTTATCATAATTACCCCGTACCCGGAACCTACAAGATTTACCTCGAAGCCAGAGATCCGGATGGACTATCGGATACCACCGCCCAGTTTGTCGAGGTATCGCCCTGGACAAACGAAACGGGCCTGATTCTGGACCAGCGCGACGGGCAGTATTATGGAACGGTGAAAATCGGGACACAGTGGTGGATGAGTCAGAACCTGAATTTTGCCCCTCCTGATTCGCATAAAGATAATGTACAAAAGTGGTGTTACGTTCGTTATACGGGTGATCCGATCCATTGGTGCGATATCCTGGGCGGATTGTATAATTGCTATCATGCCACGAGGGAGGACTATTACGGGGAGGTCAGGGGAATTTGTCCTCGTGGGTGGCATATGCCTTCCCGCCAGGAATGGGAGACCCTGGTGAATCAAGTCGGTGGCTGGGATCAGGCGGATAAACTCCTGCCCGGGGGAAATACCGATTTCAATGCTTTGTATGCTGGTTATTATACGATAGAAGCATCCGATGACTTTCCAAAAGCACTGAATATGGCCACCTTTTTCTGGTCATTTAATAAGATGGCGGATATTTACGCGCCGAACAGTTGGTATATCGGACTCGAAAAAGATAAGAAAAAATTCGTGTATGGCTGGGCATCGATGGATTACTATCATTCGGTGAGGTGTGTGAGGAATGGTGAATAACATTTGTAGGGGAGCAGCCGCGGCTGCTCTCTCCTTACTGGGGGTCCCGGGAGCTTTCGTGGTCAGGGACGGGGTCCCCGCTGAAGCTTTCGCGGTCAGGGACGGGGTCCCCGCTTTCGCGGGGATGACAACTCGCTGAGGGTAAGGCACTAGCCGACTGCCGACTGCCGACTGCCGACTGCCGACTGCCGACTGCCTACTGCCAACTGCCGACTGCCGACTGCCTCCTGCCTCCTGCCCCTCGTCAACTGATTGCAATCAGGAACGCCAACGTGTCTGTGTCGTCGGCATAATCCCACAATTCCGGTTTTTGGGCGGTGCCGAAGGGGATCAAAGCGGGATTTTGGTTTTGATGACCGACCAGGCACTGAATTTCATTTTTCCTTTCGGTTAAATGGTCGAAGAGCTTTGTGCTGTCGCGATAATCATTATAGTGCACCACTCCGATGGGGGAGTGCAGGTTTTCATTTTCAACCAGCAACAGTTTGCCGGCATCGATGAATGGAATATTCAGCAGGGTTAACCGTGCTTTCTGGAAACGGAGATTATCGTTCAGCGGTTCGCAGGGATCAACGGTGGCATTTTCGATAATCTCCTTTACCAGTGGTGCAGGGTTATACCCGGCAGGAAGAAAGAGGTGTGAGATGCTGCGGCAGCCCAGACCATAATATTCCAGTAGGTCGGCGGTGAGCCGGGAGATCTCTTCCTTTGTTTCGGTTCCGTCGAGAACAGCTGCCGAGCTCCTGTTTTTCCTTATTAAATGCGGAATCTGGCCATATTCCTGGTTGAAATACCGGGCACTGTTATCGCTTCCGGTGGCAATAGCGGCATCAAAGGATACCACTGAATCCCGGAAGTAAATTCGATCTGCGAATTCCGGTTCGATCCGAATCAATTCTTCGGCGAGAATTTTAAGGAGCATAGAATCACGGGAGGATAACCTGCCAATGAAGCGGTTACCGGAGATTAGTACGGTAAGAAAGTCATGAAACCCGACCAATGGGATATTCCCGGCCGTGATAACCAGGATGTTCCTGACCGGTGAATGATCAGGTAAAGGGTAGGGGTGCGTCCAGTGTTCCAGATTCTGAAAGGTTAATAGTACTGCCCAGGAATGCAGCATCCGACGTACTTCACTTTCAGTGAACCAGTTATTTTCATGATATACCTGTTTGGTAAGGGCCGGACTGATGAGCTCCGGGATCTGGTATCCCAGCTTGGCAAAGGCTGATATTCTGGTTTGGAGGTCCATCTTATTGACTGAGGAGTTAAAAGTAGCCAGAAAATTCCTGATGTGCTTTGGTTTCTGTAATTTGGCGGTGCCGAAATTTTATAACGTGAAAGAACGCAGTCAGTATTACCGGAGAATGGCATTAACGCGGGAAAATTTCCGCATCTCATTCATTTCCATCAAGTCTAACCTGTTAAGGTCCATTCTCACCGTGTTGATCATTGCCTTTGGGATTATGGCATTGGTTGGGATTCTGACCACGATCGATTCCCTTAAGCGGTCGGTAAATTCCTCATTTTCCGCGATGGGAGCTAATTCATTTACGATCCGCAGCCGGAATTACAATGTTCAGATTGGAAATCATAGGGAAAGGGTTAAGAATTATTCACGGATACCCTACAGCGATGCCGAACGTTTTAAGAAGGAGTACAAATTTCCGGCTGCCGTTTCGGTTTCGATCGGAGCTTCCGGGAATGCAACGATAAAATATGAGTCGGAGAAAACCAATCCGAATGTTTCCGTTCGTGGGGTGGATGAGAATTATCTGGTTACCGCCGGTTATGAGATAGAGAAAGGGAGAAATTTTGCGGAAGCGGATGTCAGGAGTGGAGAGAATGTGGTCCTGATCGGAACAGAGGTCGCCAAAAGTCTGTTTAAGCAGGGACAGGATCCGATCGATAAGGTGATCACCGTATCGAATGGAAAATACCGGGTGATCGGTGTGCTCAAAGAAAAGGGATCCACCATGATTGGCAGTGGCGACCGGTTATGTTGCATTCCGGTGACCAATGTTCGGCAATACTTCTCTTATCCGAATATGTCTTTTAGTATTACCATATTGCCGAATGAGGGCATTGCCATGGCTGAAGCTATGGGGGAGGCTGAAAGTTTATTCCGGGTGATCCGGGGGCTGGATCCTATGGATGCCACCGACTTTTATGTGGTGAAGAGCGACAGTATTGCAGAGCTGATGATCAGTTCGCTATCGAGTATTACCATTGCGGCCACCCTGATCGGGATCATTACTTTACTTGGTGCAGCTATCGGGTTGATGAATATTATGCTCGTAGCGGTAGCGGAGCGTACACAGGAGATCGGAATCCGTAAAGCGATCGGTGCCAATAATAAAACCATACAACAGCAATTCCTCTTTGAAGCCATCTTGATCGGCCAGATCGGAGGGGTTGTAGGAATTATGTTGGGTATGATCGTCGGGAACCTGATTCCGCTGATTGCCGGCGGGGTCTTTGTGATTCCGTGGGCCTGGATGTTCCTTGGATTTTTCCTCTGCCTGATCGTAGGGATTATCTCCGGTATCTATCCGGCTATGAAAGCTTCGAAGCTGGATCCGATCGAGTCCCTGCGGTTCGAGTAGGGCGTGGACGGAAACCTGCCTTTTGACTTTTTATCCCAGCCCATGACCAATCTCTTAGGGTAAAAGAAAAGGCCGCCTTTGAGGGCAGCCTTTTTATATTATGTGGCCGAAAATCTAGAACAGTTTCGGGATCAGGTCAACGACGCGGCAACTGTAACCCCATTCGTTATCATACCACGAGAATACCTTCACCATTCTGTTGTTGATCACCATGGTACTCAGGGCATCAAAGATT
>JBBQOG010000291.1:0-4736 GCA_038330665.1 Bacteroidales bacterium | reverse complement strand
CAGGTGCTATCGCTGGTAACACATGACTTTGGGAAATATCGGTACCGGTTGGGGAAGGTGGTGAGGATTACCATGGGGGCGTGAAGGTCCTGCAGGCGTTCGCAGTAAGGGACGAGGTGGAGCTTTTGCGGGCCACTGTGCCCAATTATCAATTGCCCCGGCTTTTAAGCCGGGGATAGAAATTACAAATAAGATAATCAGGGCTTTAGCCCAATAAAATTATTAATATGCCCTATGTTTCCATGTTTTTCGGGATTATTATCCGAATGTTCTTTAACGATCATAATCCGCCCCATTTTCATGCTGATTATTCAGGTTCAGAAGGAACTTTTAATTTTGAAGGGGAAATGTTGGAGGGAAATATGAAATCTCCCATTGCTTTGAGGCTGATAAAAGAATGGGCGGTTTTGAGAAGAAATGAGTTAAACGAAAACTGGAAGAACATTACCGAGAAGGTCGAAATTAACAAAATTGAGCCACTACATTAAAACAGCATTTTATGACAGCAATATATATGCCGAGAGTAATTGATGCAAGGTATCTGCATGATTACTATATACATATCGTTTTTAGCAATGGAAAAGAGGGGAATATTGATCTCAGTCCATTTGTGGGACAAGGAGTATTTGAACCTTTGACAAATAAGCTGTACTTTATGAAAATGTTTGTTGACGGTTGGACCATTTCCTGGCCTAATGGTGCAGATATTGCACCTGAAACTTTATATGAACTGACTGAACGAGCAGGGAATATCGTCAATGAAGAGTTGGGCTAAAGCCCTGTTTATCTGATGCCAAACCCAAAGCTATCATTGCCTGGAACGAGGGAACCCGCCAGGTTCGATCGGGGCAGATCAAAGCGCCTGAAGGTTTCACGTACTGGCTGCTGAAATTTGATGGAATCGAAGATAAGCGTCTTAATGATAATCCGATAGGCATCGGGAGAATTGAATTCGCCTACCACCGGATGGCGACAGATTGCGGTATCAGCATGACTGAATGCCGGTATTCCTACGAGCAGGCATTCCAGGTTATGCGTCGTTTGCATCTTCCGGAGACTGATATGGAGCAGTTTTACCGGAGAATGGTATTTAATGTTGTCGCCCGATCCGTCCGGTAAATGGACCAGTGAACATCAGATGTCGCTGAATACCAGGCGCGATAACTTTGAATATTCAGATTTGCTGGCAGTGGCAGAAGGCAGAAGGCAGAGGGCAGAAGGCAAAAATTAGTAAAAAGACAAAAGAAGTAAAGTAAGAAGGTTGTAATATTAACATTATCAATCAATTGCAAGTTCGACTTAATTCCTTTTTCCTATCTCTTTTGACTAATTTTTGCCTTTTGCCTTTTGCCTTCTGCCTTTTTGCCTTACATATCTTGCATAGAAAAACCTTTCAGCTTGATCTGGTAATCCTGAAGCAGGGTTTCTCTGAGTTTCAGTGCGGCGACTTTTTCAGATAGCTTTTCCATTCTGATATTCTCCGGATTGCATTTGATTTCGGCGATGAGGGCTGTTTTATCGATCTCGTTCAATGCAATAAGATCGATCTCGTTTTCGCCTTTTTTATCCCAATGGCCGCCAACAAGGGTGTTTTTACCGGTTTCCCTCTGTTGATCCCAGAAATATCTTTCCAGCATTTTGCCGCTGAAGGTAGGATAATCGCGAAGGATGATTCGCTTGAGTTCCTCATGTCCGCCGCTTTCGATGAAGTGGCTGTATTTGTAAATAAACCGGAACCAGAAAGTTAAAAAGTTGTCGATCAACACGTATTTGATATTCTTGGTTTCTGATTTCGCCAGAACCGGACGGAGTTTAGTGATTAATCCGTAGTCCTTTTCCAACCTTGTCAGGTATCCGCCTCCAATTTCCTGGTGTAGTGCGTTTTCCATTCGACTTCTTGAATTATCACCCTGGGCAATGGATGTAAGAATGGAGAAATAAATGGAGTAATCCTTTCCGAACTCCTCTATCAAAAGCGTTTTTCCCTCTGTGATAAACAGGGAATTTTCATTGGTCATCAGGTCGACCATGGCTTCGAGGGTAAGCGCCTGATTGTCGATAAATAATTGAATGTACTTGGCCACTCCACCGGTAAATGTGTAAAAGGCCAGCAGGTCACGGGGGGTATAATCCGGATTATTTTCTTTCAGTATCTGTTTTAAAACGGAAGTATGGAATGGCTTGAGATGAATCCGGTAGTCGGCCCGGCCGAACAGTGGTTCATGCGAGTTTTCGAAAATCTTTTTCATGAGTGAAAAGATGGAACCGCAAAGAAAAAGATTGATTTTGCTATCGTTTTTGTTCACATCCCAGTGGTGCTGCATATCACTATAGATCGATGGGTTGATGCCCTGAAAATCCTGAAATTCATCGATGATCAGGTTAAAGGGTTTGGTTTTGGAAAGTTCCATCAGCAGCTTGAATAGGGTTGTGAAGGAGATGATTTCTCCAAAAATGGGATAATCCAATTTTTTTGTGATCTCGTCGACAAAATCATGGCATAGGAGGACTTCTGATTTTTTGGCGACGAAAAAGTACAGGGTGGGCTGGCTTTTTGTGGCTTCGAGAAGCAGCATGGTTTTTCCGGTGCGTCGGCGACCGACCACAACAGTCATTTTAGCGCTGATAAGAGATTGATTATGAATCTTTTTCAGCAGGTTAAGTTCGGCAGTGCGATCGTGGAATTTCATAGGGTGTTCTGGTTAAAAAAGTTTTTTGCAGAAACAACCAGTTCCGAAACCCAGGGTTCCGAAACCGTGGTTACGCAACAAAGATAATATATATATATTCAACGCGCGGGGTAAGGGAGCTTTTGCGGCACGCGCCCACGCTTTTGCGGAGCTTTTGCTTATTTTTGTCTTGAGATATCGCTTATCGTATGGATGACAAGGTTTTTGAATCGATAATTCCTTTAAAAGTTCAGGATTTGGTTTCGTTAATCATTGAATTGAAGCATTTTGAATTCAGGGAAGCGCTTCCATATCTTTATCAATCAAAGGTATATGAGGCTTTATCGAATGAAGAAACCAAGCTTTGGCATTTAAGTACGCAAAAGATTTTTGAGATGCTTGAAGTTGAAAAACAAACGAATGAGTTGATCTATCCCGATTTTGTATGATGCCATGATTAAACTGACTAAAATTCAACAGTTTCAAGTGTTTTGTCTCGAGAGCTATCGAATCTCAAAACGAATTTCGGGGATTGCCGCGTTAAATGAATTCAATCGTACCCATGTTTTTGAGTATCTGACTGCCGGATATGAGGTATTGCATACGCAGGGCAAAAACTATCTGGTGGCTGACATCAATGATTTTATTGAACGGCGAAAATGAAGCTATATTATGGCAGTGTGGAAGTTGTTGAATTTCCGCGAATTCTGGATTCACAAAGGTTACTTGATTTCGGGAGAGGATATTATACCACGACTTCTAAGGAACAGGCTGAGAATTGGGCGTTGATCAAAATCAGGAGAGTTAGGGAAAACGCAAAACCCATTGTTTCGGTATATGAAATAGCGGACAAGCTGCTTGAAAATGAGGATTATAATGTCAAGGTATTTGTAAAGGCTGATGTTGAATGGTTGGATTTTATCATTTTAAATCGGACAGGAAATCAAAGGCACCCCTATGATATCGTAAAAGGAGCAGTCGCAAATGATACTTTATACACGACACTACTGCTGTATGAAACCGGAGTTTTATCGAAAACGGAAACTATTGCAAGGCTTAAGGTTCATAAACTCTTTGATCAGATATCATTTCATAATGAGGGAGTTTTGAAAGAGCTCAGGTTCATTGAAAGTTACGAGGTGTAAGAGGAGGTAATTGCTATGTAGACGCAAATATGCGTCTCTACAAACCTGAAACCCTGAAACCTGTAGACGCAAGTATGCGTCTCTACAACCGTGAAAATATGAACTATGCGTAAAGTCCTCCTAGTTTTCGGTACGCGTCCCGAAGCCATTAAGATGGCCCCGCTGGTGAAAGAATTTCGCCGGTATCCTGATCTATTTGAAACGCGCGTATGTGTTACGGCACAACATCGGGCGATGCTCGATCAGGTATTGTCGTTTTTCGATATCGTGCCGGATTATGATCTGAATCTGATGGTACCCGGACAGGACCTGCACGGGTTGACGGCTGCGGTGATCACCTCGATGAAGCCGGTACTGGAGGATTTTTGTCCGGATTTTGTATTCGTGCAGGGCGATACCACCACCTCAGCGGCCACCTCCCTGGCGGCATTCTACCTGGGTATAAAAGTGTGCCATGTGGAGGCCGGATTGCGCACGCACAACCTGAGGGCCCCTTTCCCGGAAGAGATGAACCGCCGGTTGACGAGTCTGATTGCCGAGTATCATTTTGCCCCAACCGATTCCGCACGGGAGAACCTTTTGAAAGAAAATGTTCCAGCCGACCGGATCCTGGTTACCGGGAATACCGTGGTGGATGCTTTGTTATGGGCGCTCCGGGAGGTTGAAACAGTTACGGATCCTGATATTGAACAGCTAAAGAAACTGACGGCAGGAGAGGAAAAAATCATTTTGGTGACCGGTCACCGGCGGGAGAATTTCGGTGCCGGGTTTGAGAATATCTGCCGGTCGCTGAAAGAAATCGCGCAAAGTGAACCGGTAAAGATCATCTATCCGGTTCATCTGAATCCAACCGTTCAAAAGATGGTTTACGACCGGCTGGGCGGGGTGCCAAACATTCACCTGATCGCCCCGCTTTCTTATC
>JBBQOG010000290.1:0-4740 GCA_038330665.1 Bacteroidales bacterium | reverse complement strand
CAAAGTTTTCATGGTTCAACTGATACACTTTCTCTTATACCGTTTTGAAAATAATCTGGTTATGCTTCTCCCTTTGCATATTCCTTGCTGCAAAAGTCTGTACTGCATTGGCTTTCAGCTGATCATTTCCATGAAAAGCGGAATCCAGGCAGATAAACTGCATGGGTTCAGCTTCGGCTATCGCATCGATCACCTCTTTGGTAACCGTATCTTCCAGGCAGAGAAGCAATGCACCATCAGCAACTGAGAAAACATTCCTACCGGCGATCTGCTTCGTTTCAACTTTCTCAGTGGGTTTGAAGCCTGCCTTCAGGAGGATCTCATAAAGCAAATCCTCGGGTGTGGCCGTATGGCTGATGTGATCGATATGAAGTTCTAGCTGTTCCTCAATTTTCGCCACAGGCGCTGAAGGATCAAGGGCTTGCCATTGTTTAAAATTCGATTGGTCGAGCTTCAAAACCTTGAAACCACGATCTTGCTGACTGGATTGGTCGAGGTCAAGTTTACCTTCTTGTTCTTTGTTGAGGTTAATTATTGCCCGTCGGATGCGTTCTTTACCGATGTCGGCAATAGTATCATAACCCGCTTTAGAGGCTTCGCTGTTGGGTTCACAAGGTTCAGGGAGTTGAACTAGGACAAAATTACGATTACCGCCATCCTTATTCAGATCGAGTACGGCATGTGCCGTGGTGGCGGATCCAGCAAAGAAATCTAAGACAATCCCATCATCTGAACTGATTTGTATAGCAAGTTTTAACAGATCCACAGGTTTGGGTGTTTCAAAGACAGAAACACCTTCAAATAGTTCTTTTAATTGGTTTTTTGAATTCTCAGTGGTTGAAACATCCTCAGCGAACCAAATAGTTTCAGGCGTTAACCCTCGATCTTTTTCATCCAGATAGGTTTTAATTCGTGGAACACCGTTGCCATCCCTACCAAACCAAATCCGACCATCACTAATTGCATCTTGCATAACATGTTTAGTATATAGCCAACATCGGCCACTTTCCAGACTGTGTTGTTTTCCGTTCGGTGCAGTCAATGTATAAAATTGACTTTTTGTTCCGTGACCAGCTTGGGCTGTGGCTGGGTCCGATTTCCATAAACCACGAGGGTCGTTGTCTGGATTCTTATAGCTTGCTAGCGCCTTTTCAGACATGGCTTGCTGTTTCAGTGCCCGAGCTTCTGGGTTTTTAATTTTACAATAACAAATAATATAATCGTGCCGGACTGAAACAACTTTTCGGTTCTCACGATTTGTTCTCTTTTCCCAAATAAAAGTGCCGATAAAATTCTCTTCCCCAAAAATCTCGTCGCATAACTTCCTTAAGTTATTAACCTCATTATCATCAATACTGATAAAAATTACTCCATCGTCTCTCAAGAGATTTCTGGCCAAATATAGCCGTGGATACATCATATTCAGCCACTTGGTGTGAAACCGGCCTTCATTGGCTGTGTTGGTTGAGAACTTTTTTCCATCCCCGTCAATCAGGCCGGCATATTCCAGGTAGGTTTCAAGGCTTTCGCTAAAATTATCGGGGTAGATAAACTCTTTGCCGGTATTGTACGGCGGATCGATATAGATCATCTTGATCTTACCATAATAGCTCTTTTGCAGGAGCTTCAGCACTTCCAGATTATCACCCTCGATAAAAAGGTTCTCAGTGGTGTCGAAGTTCACCGACTCTTCCCGGCAGGGTTTCAGGGTGGCAGCACTGGGGGTTTGGATCAACCGGAGGGCTTCCTTTTTACCCGGCCAGTCCATTCCATAGCGTTCACGGCGGGTTTCAAACAGGTCGGAGAAGGTGCCGAGTTCGGCTTTGAGTTTTTCAAAGTCGATGGATTCGGCTAGTTCGCCCTTGTCGGTTCTTGTTTCGGTAAATACTGATGGGAAGAGTTGTTTCAGTCTGGCCCGGTTGTCGGCTGAAATATCGAGGGATGTTCCGGATAGTTTTTCGGGATATTGATTCATTTCCTGTCTCCTTTGTTTTCGAAACTCTTTACGGAATTGTTTAAGCCGGCTTGACTTGCAATTACGGCGAATTCGCTATAATTAAAAGCAGGATTGTAAATTTTTGCCATTGTTAAATCTCCTTACTTTCAAACCACCGACCAGCGGATGGTAAATAGTATTTTCTCTTCAATTTTTTGTTTAAGTCTCTCTTCTACTGTATCCAGGAGTTCATCTTTCTGTCGTTCGATATGCTTTGCTGCATCATCATATTCTTTCCAGGCAATATCGCGCTTTTTATCGATGTCCCGAAGCTTTTTCTGAATGGCCAGCTTGTCGGGAAGGTTAGCGGCCAGCCGTGCTTCTTTTTTCATCACTGCAATCTGATCATCATAATCCTTCAGTTCGGCTTTCAGCCCCTTGCGTTTATCCTCAGCCCAAAAGTTCAGCTTTTCAATCTCTTCTTCAAACCAGGTTGCCTGCCGCGATTCTAATTCTGATAGGATAACCTTTTTACGCTTGCTCCCTTCGTCTTTCAGAGCCTGTGATGTTTTCGCCTCCATCGAAATTACTGACTTAACGGGTAAATCGAAAAACCTACGAACAGATTCGTCAGGCAGAACTTTACCGGCATCCGAAATTGCGCTGAAAATCAGGTGATCCTGTTCATCAGAACCGGTTATCGAAAGCAATAATAGTGTCATCCAACCAGATTGACCCACAAGTGGTTCAAGACTTTCTGCTTTTTGCGGCCAGGCTGTATAGTCAAACACAATATGCGCTCCGCCCTGATAATTGTTTTTGTATTCACCGATCAGTTTTTGGGCAAGTGGATGACCGATACGGTAGCGATGAGCATCAACTGTCTCCCTGGTCAGAGCATACGTTCCAATCGGAATCGATGCACCAAAGTCTGCTGATTTGTGTAGGTTAAACTTCAGATTTTCAGTATCAAAATCGGCCTTACCGTTTAAGGCAAACCGGGTAAGATTCCAAAGCATGGTGTCGTACTTGTTCAGGTACTCTCTGCTTTCGGTAAGGTTAACCCGCAACCGGTCGTGAACGTCGGCATCAAAGTTTTCCAAAAGCTTTTTCCGTGTGTCGCTCATGGTTGCAGTAATCTGCGATTCCATTTCCTGCTGCAAACGTGCAAATTCTTCCTCTATCTCTGTGGTAGTGCGGCAATTCTGGTATATGGCGGCAATACGTTTTTCAAATTCAACACCGGATTCGATAACGCCCAAAACCTCATCGCTTGCGCCGAATACGCCGGAAAACAGTTTAAACTTCTGATCTAAGAGTTCGTACACCCGCTGATCGGCAGCGTTTTTCCGATTGATAAAGTTGATGACCACCACATCATGCTTCTGGCCATAGCGGTGACAACGACCGATACGCTGCTCGATACGCTGGGGATTCCAGGGAAGATCGTAATTGACCACCATGGAACAGAATTGCAGGTTGATTCCCTCGGCCCCAGCCTCCGTTGCGATCATGATTTTTGCTGATTCACGGAAGTGATCCACCAGGGCGGTTCGCATATCGGCAGTCTTGGAACCGCTTACCCGGTCCGTATTCTTGAACCTATCGACCCATTGAGCATAAATTCCTTTGGATAGTGGGTCGGCATTGGTTCCGTTAAACAAAACGATTTTATCCTGATAACCGCTATTCGACAGGAGGTTAATCAGGTAGTTTTGGGTTTTCCTCGATTCAGTAAAGATGATGGCTTTCTCTGCCGAACCCAACTCGACAGCCTTTCTAAACCCATGAGACAATGCACTGATCAGGGCCTGACCTTTGGCATTCTCGGTTATGCTAACCGCCAGATCCCGGAACTGTTCCAGTTCATCGATTTCCGCTTCAATACCCGCTTTATCCAAAAGTGAGAGTACATCCCGGTCTGATTCCTCATCCCACTCTTCGGTTTCAGTATCAATTTCATCAAAATCGTTTTTGATTTCGTCGATCCCGCCTTCATAGGAAGCCTCTTTCAAGATTTTTTTAAGTCTGTTGGCCAGTGATTCAAGAGCACCGGCAATGGCGAAGGTCGATGAAGCCAGTAATTTCCGGAGAATGAGTGTTATCAGTTGTCGTTGAGAATTAGGCAGGGCATAAAGGGCATCTCGCTGTAAATACTCGGTAACCTTATCATACAATGTGATTTCCTCATCTGTCGGGAAAAAATCCTCGGTTAAAGGGATCCGGTTAGTGTAACGGATATATTCGAGAACCTGGCGCCTGAGTGTCCGGTGACATAGCGGCGCCAGTCGGGTTTTTAATTCATCAAAGGTATCCTCGTTGGTAAGGCGGGCATATTGTGCCCTGAAACTTTTCTCGTCACCAAACGCATAATCATCAATAACGCTCACCAGGCCATACAGCTCCATCAATGAGTTTTGTAATGGCGTAGCAGTTAACAGGATCTTAGGCGTATTGTGAAGTGCATTCTTAATCGCTTTGGCGATCTTATTGTCCGGTTTATACACATTTCGTAAGCGATGTGATTCATCGATAACAGCCAGATCCCAGGGCTGAATGATTATCTTATCAGCATGTTTAGCGGCAAACTGGTAAGAACAGATAACCAACCCGGTCTGATTAAATGGATTCCTATTGCCTTCTTTTTGAAGTTGTTTAAAGTTCTTTGATTCCAGAATAAACGATGGCAGATAGAATTTCTCCGACATTTCCATCGCCCACTGTTTCCGCAGGTTGGCCGGTGTTATGATCAGTATCCGGCGTTTCCTTTCCGACCATTTCTGGGCAATGACCAGGCCGGCTTC
>JBBQOG010000289.1:0-4749 GCA_038330665.1 Bacteroidales bacterium | reverse complement strand
CCTATTTCCATGCCCTGGAAGGTTTTTTAGCCGATGGTGACCTCACCCCGGCTTATGATTCTCAGGAATTGATTTACAAATCCCTCATTGATACTGTTCTCCTGAATGCCAACCAGATTTTGGCCGGAACAAGCGAAAACTTCGGATCTGGTGATGTCATTTATGGTGGAGATCCGGGAAAATGGAGGATGTTCTGTAATTCCTTACGTTTGCGCCTTTTGAACAGGGCTACTGATGCCTGGCCGGACGCTGAAGGAAAGATCACGGCAATGCTCAGCAATCCGGATTTATTTCCGATCATGACTACCAATGATGATAACTGCAAATTGGTTTATCCGGGCGAAGCTCCTTATAAGAACCCCATTTACAATACATTATTTTCCCGAACCGACCAGGGTATCTCCCAGACAGCAGTGGATTTCATGAAGCTCAGAAATGATCCGCGCCTGCCGGTATTTGCCCAACCCCGTGCCGAAGATGGTGATTATGTAGGTCAGCAGAATGGCGCAGCCCGCCAGCCACCTATGGCTAAACGTTCGCTTCTGGGTACCGCAATCGCTTATACCCCTAGCGCTCCATTGTACATTCTGCAGTGCACCGAAGTTAAATTCTACATTGCTGAGCATATGGCCCGCTTAGGACAAAATGCAAAAGCAATGTATGAGGATGCCATCCGCACCAGCCTCGACCTCTGGGAGGTTGGTGCAGGTGCCGATGCCTATCTGGCCGGTCCGGCTGTTGCTTACGATCAGACCAAGGCTATTCAACTGATCACCGAACAAAAATGGATGGCCATTTTCGGACAGGGAGTTGAAGCCTTCGCTGAAATCCGCCGGACTCATACCCCCTCACGCATTTTCGAATTTGAACTCGAAGCAACCGTGTATCCCGGATTGGGTCTGCCATTGCGTCTCGCCTACTCCACTGCCGAAGAAAGTTACAATGGTAAAAACCTGATCGATGCAAAAGCACGTCAGGGAGTGGAAAGTACCAGTGCCGGAATGTTTGGCGCCCGTGTATGGTGGGATACCAAAATGCAACCCATTCCAACCGCGAAAGATCCTCAGAAAGACTACTAGTCAATCAGATATTATGAAAAAGCCCCGGAACAACCGGGGCTTTTTTTTAATAGGCGAATTTAACCAGGGACCACTTCAGGAAACTGGTGTCCCTGATATTTCGTTCCAGCCAGAATTCCGTATATGCCAGACGCTTGATGCGCCAATGAAGCACCAGCGAATCCTTGAACTGGTTTTTGTATATCACCATCTCAAATGAATCCCGGTCAGAATAAAATTTCCATTTCCCCCCTTCAAGTGGATTGGCATCGGCGGATGTTGCATATAGATTATGGTTCCAGGTGAACGCACCCCCGTCCCTTTCCTTTAAATAGATAAAATTCAATTGCTGCAAAGGATAGTGTGCGGTTGAATCTCTGCCTGCATAGGTCACATTCTGAAAATACCAGGTACCCGCAACTCGCATACCCTTGGAATACAGACTCATAAGTGGGCCTTCATCATATTTTTTACACCCAGCAAGTGCCGTCAGGGCGATAAGCACGATCCAAATACGTTTATTCATAGTCATCAGCTCATTTATTCATCCAGGTAAACAACTCTCGAAGATCCTCTTCCTTATGAAGCTTAATCTTATTGTTGTGCACAAAATCCTTGACATTCGGTCGGTTGAAATCCTGTAAGGAGAGGAATGCCTTCCTGCCCGTGGGAATTTCCTGAGGGGAATCCATACTAACCGTCTGATAGTAATAGTATTTACTCGTCACAAACCGATCACTGGAATTCTGACAATGGTACGGGGTCACCGGATCCATGCCGCCTTCCATACGGGTAGCATAACGGATGAGCAAACGGTTCTTCCCGGTATTGATCACCTCAAACCAGGCCATGTTGTCATTACCATTCAAATTAAACGGCAAATATTCAAAATGATGTTCCCCGATATTAACCTTGTTTACTTTCAGTGGATTGGCAATCGCAAAAGTGTCGTTCTTACTGATAAACTGCATTTCATTACCGTACACGTTGTAACGTATGCTGAATTCGGCGCCAATGGAGTCTTCCTTGAGCATGATCCCTCCCGGTAGCCAGGAATTGTACAAATAAGGAGAACCTTTGATTTCACGGTACCTGCCTTCGGGCCGAATATGCAACGCTACCTGCGAGCCATCCATTCCGGTTGAAAATATTTCCAGATAACGGGTATTCTGACTGCTTTTCTCCTGTGTGAAACACCCGGCTACCATCCCAAAAGACAGAACTATGATCGAAATCATCCTTTTCATGGTTTCAAATGTACAGTTTTATTTGACCGTTGTCTAGTTGTGTTAAAGATTAGTTAATCTCTTCGGAGGTAATTGGCAATTCACTATTTTCGCCGCTGATCGGTTGAAAATGAATATTTTATTATAACTCAAACCATGAAAACTTTTCACCTTGCCATCCTCTTTTCCTGTATTTTACTGGTCTCCTGCCACAGCTCAAAAACTACTCAAGTTGAGGCTGTTCCGGTTAATCTCACCGAGATAAAGGAAAAGGCTCCCGAACTCATGGGAAAACTTATCAGCGTAGATGGAATGGTTGCCCACGTATGCAGGGAAAGTGGAAAACGATTGTTCCTGGGCGAAGGAAACTTCAAAGCTCTGGCCACAAATGAGGTGCCTACTTTCCGGGTGGAATGGGAAGGCTCGGATGTGACCATCACCGGTTACCTCAAGGAGGACCGTATCGATGAAACCTATCTTGCAAACTGGGAGAAGGAACTGAAAGATGGTGTGCAGGCTGCACTGAAAGAAGCTACACATACCTACGACGCAGAATCAAAAGGACTGGACGAATCAGCCATCACCACACAATTTGATCAGATCAATGGCTACCGCGAGCAGATAGCGGCTGGCGGCAAAGGCTATATTTCATTCTATTCCCTTGAAGCAGAAAGTGTTATCGAAAAAAAATAATCCATGAAATTAAGAAAATTGAATTCGATCCTGCATAGGGATCTGGGCTACTTGTTTTTTGGCATGTGCATCATTTATGCAATCTCCGGAATCGCACTAAACCACCTGAGGGATTTTAATCCAAACTATTCGATCAAGACCTACGATGTGACCCTGAACGAAAGGATTCCCAAAAGCGAAATAACAAAAGAATGGGTAGTCTCCTTACTGGATGATCTGGATATGAAAAGTGAATATAAAAAGCACTACTTTCCTTCCGATAACACCCTTAAAGTATTCCTGAACCACGGAAATGTGGAGGTCAACCTCGAAACCGGTAAAGGGTCTATGGAAACCATCAGGAAACGCCCCCTGTTAAACCAGGTCAACTTCCTTCATTATAACCCCGGAGTGGTCTGGAAATGGTTTTCGGATATCTTTTGCGTGGCCTTTATCATCATTGCCATATCCGGATTGTTTATCATCCGGTCGGGCAAAAACAGCATAAAGGGATGGAAAGGTGCAGGATATACCATCATTGGGTTCCTGATTCCGTTGATTATTTTCCTGATGTATATTTAGGATAGTGACGAGTGACGAGTGACGAGTGACGAGTGACGAGTGACGAGTGACAAGTGACGAGTGACGTTTAAAAGTTATGATTCGGAGATCAAAGCACTACCATTCTTCGGGAAGGTTGGTATCCAGGCACTTATTATAAAAGCCCATCACCCTCTCGCTCATCCCCATGCTCGAAAATCCTCCGTCGTGGAAGAGGTTCTGCATCGTGACTTTCTTAGTCAGGTCGGAGAAAAGGGTCAAACAATAATCGGCACATTCGTCGGCTGTGGCATTTCCAAGAGGTGACATCCGGTTGGAGTAATCGAATAACCCGTCGAATCCCCGCACTCCACCGCCGGCGGTGGTATAGGTTGGCGACTGGGAAATACTGTTTATCCTGACTCCCTTGGAACGGCCATAGATATACCCAAAGCTTCGTACAATACTCTCCAGTAATGATTTAGCCTCAGCCATATCATTATAACCATAAAATGTCCGCTGTGCAGCAATATAGGAGAGTGCCACCACCGACGCATAATCACTCAGGGCATCTTGCTTTTTGGCAGACTGCAACAGCTTGTGAAACGATAGTGCCGAAATGTCGAGGGTCTGCTGAAAATACCGGTAGTCCAGGTCGTCATAGGACATTTTCTTCCGAACATTAGGTGACATCCCGATGGAATGGCAAACAAAATCAAGTTTGCCTCCCATGATCTCCTGTGATTTTATTAAAAGATTCTCGAGGTCCTCCACACTGGTCGCATCAGCGGGTACGACCACGCTGCCGGTTTTTTCGGCTAGCTGGTCAATCTCACCCAGACGGATGGCAAAAGGAGCATTGGTCAGAACAAACCGTGCACCTTCCTCATGGGCCTTTTCAGCCACTTTCCATGCAATGGATTTGTCGTTAAGTGCTCCGAATATTAATCCTCTTTTTCCTTCCAGTAAATGATGTGACATACGGCTAAATTTAAGGTTCAGAAATAAAGTACAAAAATACGGGAAAATTGTTGAATACCTTATCGGTTTCTCCGGCTCGGCTCAATCGACGACCCTAATCACCTCCTCAGCAGCACCCTGGCGTTCTGTATGGCCTCAGGAGTAATATTTTCACCCGATAACATCTGAGCCAGCTCTGTAACCCGCTCGTCATCGGTTAACAATTTCATGGTAGTATGAGTGGTTTTGGCATCATCATACTTATATACTTTGTAATGAAAATCTCCTTTTGA
>JBBQOG010000288.1:0-4777 GCA_038330665.1 Bacteroidales bacterium | reverse complement strand
CATGGAGATCATGTCCTTCGGCGTGATGACAACCCCCGCACTGGTGGTGGATGGGTTGGTTGTTTTGAAGGGAAGGGTACCAAATGCTAGTGAACTCAAAGAATTATTGAACCATTAAATATTCAATCGATGAAAAAAATTGCAATTCTACTCGTGCTGGGCATCATCCTGCCGGCCTTCGCTTTATGGGGTACGGCCGCAGCCGGAACACCGGTTAAACAGGTTCAAAAGGTAACTCCAACGGAAGTTTATTATTTTCATATGACCCGCCGTTGTGCGACCTGCCAGGCGGTGGAAACCGTAACCGAGGCGGCACTCAAGGAAAATTTCAGTGACCAGATGAAGAATGGCCAAGTTACCTTCAAATCCGTGAATGTGGAGGATAAAGCCAATAAAAACCTGGCAAAGAAGCTGAAAGTATCGGGTCAGTCGCTGCTTGTGGTAAATGGCGCAGACCGAGTAGATATCACGGATAAGGGATTCTTATATGCGAATTCGGATCCGGATAAGCTCAAGGATGTGATAAAATCCACTGTTGAAAAGCTGAACAAGTAACCAATGAACTGGCTCCAGGGTTTATTGGAAAACTCCGAATGGCCCGTTTTTACGGCTTTCCTTTTAGGGCTTATGACTGCTATCAGCCCCTGCGGACTGGCTACTAATATCACTGCAATCGGATTTATTTCGAAGGATATTTCGGAAAAGACGACCGTCCTCATCAAAGGCCTGGTGTACACTCTTGGCCGGGCATTTACATATACTTCCATCGGGCTGCTATTTTATTTCGGCCTCGGCGAGCTTGGACTATCGGGTTTCTTTCAGCAATGGGGCGAAAAGATTCTGGGTCCGGTGCTGATCCTGATCGGCATCTTTATGCTGGACCTGATCCGGATCAAATCCTTCGGGATGGATAAATTAGCGGAAAGAATGGAAACACGGGCCGGGAAGGGTTACAGCGGTGCTTTTTTGCTTGGGACCGTGTTTGCCATGGCTTTTTGTCCGGTTGGCGGTGTTTTTTTCTTTGTGATGTTGATCCCTTTGGCCGTGGCATCGGCACAAGGGCTTTACCTGCCGGTGATTTTTGCTGCAGGTACCGGCCTGCCGGTGATCCTGTTTGCCTGGCTGATTGCCTATGCGATCGGCAGCGTCGGATCGGTTTATAACCGGATACGAATTTTTGAAGTTTGGTTCCGAAGAGTGGTCGCGGTCATCTTTATCGGCACCGGTATTTATTTCATCATTGTTACGATCATTATTTGAACGGGTTGTTAGAAAATTATCATACATGGAAAATCAGAATGCCAGTGAATTAAAAGACCTTGTCAGAAACCGTTATGCCAAGATTGCGGAAAGTGAAAATTCGGATTGCGGATGCAATTGCGGTTGTAGCCAGGATCCTATACCCGGATTTTCAGTTTTCAAGGATGAATATACGGGGATAGATGGGTATGAGCCGGAAGCGGATTTGAATCTGGGTTGCGGTCTCCCGACTGAATATGCCGGGATCCGGCCCGGTGATACAGTGATTGACCTGGGGTCCGGAGCCGGGAATGATTGTTTTGTAGCCAGTAAATTGGTAGGCGAGCAGGGGGAAGTGATCGGTATCGATATGACTCCCTCTATGATAGAACGAGCAAAAATCAATGTGGAAAAGCTTGGCTATAAAAATGTCAGATTCCGGCTTGGTGATATTGAGAACTTACCTGTCACCTCGAACAAGGCCGATGTAATCATCAGCAATTGCGTGATTAACCTGGTCCCGGACAAGGTGGCGGCTTACCGCGAAATGATGCGGGTACTTAAGCCCGGTGGGCACTTTTGTATCAGTGATGTGGTCACAATGGGGGATATCCCACCGGAATTGCTGGTACAGGCCGAACTATATGCCGGTTGTGTGGCAGGTGCCTTACGCGAGGATATTTATCTGGGAATTATTTCCGGCGTAGGGTTTCGCAATGTTCAGATTCACAAGAAAAAGGTGATTGATATGCCGGAGGCCTTGCTTCACGAATTTCTGACTGAAGAAGAGGTCATCGTTTATAAAACCAGCGGGGTGGGGTTATTCAGTATTACGGTAACCGGCGAAAAACCGTCTTGTTTATGTGGATGTAAATAATTGACTGTATGAGCTTTCTGGTTGGTGAACATTTGCAGCATACCCCGGGTGAGGCCCTGGAAAGGTGTCTTTCGGGAGCGGTTATTCTGGATATCCGTTCGGAACTTCTTTGCCGGTACAAGTCATTCGATGTTCCCGAGGTGCTCTACTGCCCATGGCAGGAAATTGGTGACCATGCCGGCAAGCTTCCAAACGACCGTGAAATCATTGTGGCGGACTCCTCAGGAACGCATACCAGGGAGGTCATAATCGCCCTGAAAAAGACCGGAATCAGCAATATTGCCGGACTGGGCGGGGGCATGGTGGAATGGGAGCGCGACGGTCTGCCGTTAATCCTGGATAATCACGCTCGTTTATCAGGATCCTGTATGTGCCAGTTAAAATTCCGCAGTTAGCAGCAATATAATCCTCTCAAAAGTTATGAAAGTTTTGGTTTTATGTACCGGGAATACGTGCCGCAGCCAGATGGCCGAAGGTTTTCTGAAATCCTTTCATCCGGACTGGGAAATTCTGTCTGCCGGAACCCGTCCGGCTTCCAATGTGAACCCTTACGCCATCCGGGTTATGCGCGAAAAAGGTATTGACATCTCGGGTGAGTACCCGAAACCGGTCGACCGGTTCACCGGAGATGAATTTGACTATGTAGTAACCGTTTGCGATGGAGCACGTGAAGTTTGTCCGGTATTTACCGGCAAGGTAACCCACCGCATGCACATTGGTTTCGAAGATCCTGCCGACGCGGTAGGAACTGACGAAGAGGTGCTGCCGGTTTACCGTCGGATACGGGACGCGATAGGAGTGGCTTTCCGGATCTTTCCGGAGGTTTCCGGAAGCTAAAAATACCTGATGGCCACCACTCAAACCACTCTGAAAAAATCATTTTATCTGGCCGGAGCCCTGCTGCTCTGGATATTGGTATACTCCCAACTCAAGCAGGGGACCGACTGGCTGATCGACCGGGTATTTGGTCTGGAACCGGGAATCCACCTGACCGAAGCGCTTCGGTTTTTCATTTTCGAGGTGCCAAAGGTTTTGCTGTTATTGGTGCTGATCATCTTCTTTGTGGGCATGGTCCGTTCCTATTTTACAGCTGAACGCACACGGAAAGCGCTGGAAGGCAAATCGCTTTTTGCCGGAAATGTACTCGCTTCACTTCTTGGAATTGTGACCCCTTTCTGCTCCTGCTCAGCCATTCCTCTTTTCCTTGGATTCGTGGAGGCAGGAGTTCCCCTCGGCGTGACATTCTCCTTCCTGATCGCGGCACCGATGATCAATGAGGTGGCTGTGATCTTATTATTTGGGCTGTTCGGCTGGAAAGTCGCCCTGGTGTATGTCGTGACCGGACTGATTCTGGCCATCCTCGCCGGGTGGGTAATCGGAAAACTGAAACTGGAGAAATGGGTCGAGGGATGGGTTTACGCCGTTAAGTCGGGACAGATGGAATCATTGGAAGAAAAGCCGGATAGCTGGCATCGGATCCGTTCCGGCCTGGTTGCGGTGAAGGAAATTGTGGGGAAAGTCTGGATTTATATCATCATCGGTATTGCCGTTGGTGCGGCTGCCCATGGTTTTGTGCCGGAGAATTTCATGACCCGGCTGATGGGGGAATCCACCTGGTATTCCGTTCCGCTTTCCATCCTGATTGGTGTTCCGCTCTATTCCAATGCTGCTGGGATCATCCCGATAGTCAGTGTGCTGATCGAAAAGGGAGTACCCCTGGGCACGGCTTTGGCTTTTATGATGTCAGTGATCGGGCTTTCACTACCCGAAATGATTATCCTGCGTAAAGTATTGAAATTGAAACTGATATTCGTTTTTATCGGGGTAGTGTCGTTGGGTATCGTAATCGTTGGCTACCTTTTTAACTTTATTTATTGACGATTAAATACGTCAACAAATCAACACATCAAATTCGGTCCATGATTGCGGATATTCATTAATATAAATATCCGCTGCCGGAAAAGCCGACAGCGGATATTTATTCCGAAGAGGTCCGGAATGACTAAAAATCAACTGTTGAAGAGTGATCTATAAATCTTCTTCACCAAGGCCGATTTCATCTTCTTCATCATCATCATCGAATCCGAGATCTTCCACATCTTCCAGATCGAAGTCATCGTCATCCAGATCTTCTAATGAAATTTCATCAATTTCTTCATCTTCCAACCCGTAATCATCATCGTCTTCTTCTTCATCGAATTCAGTGTCCAGATCATCGTTCTGATCCTCGTCGTCGGTTGCTAAAAAAGTCTCCTCGTCATCAAAGATTTTCATGGCCTTAAGATTTTCTCCAAAAGTAAAAAAAGATGCGAATTACCATACCGCAAAAAAAAAATGTTTTTTTACTGATCAAACAGTAAGTTCTATTTGTAGCGACAACGAGAATTGTCGGGTTCAATAAAATAAGATTTGAAATTCAATGCTTTAGGATCCATGCACCCTTTCAGATCCAATAATTCCACCTTGCGAAATTCGACAGGATGACTTTCACCCTGTAGGCAAATAAACCCTTCTTTTAACATTTTGCTGCCGAAGTGGGCATACATTTCCGGATAGGTGGCTTCGCGTTCATCCAGTTGCGGATGAGTGTACGACAGTACTGTATCGCCATTGATCAGATGGGTGATCATGGAATCGCCCCAAACAACAGCCTCCGCCTCT
>JBBQOG010000287.1:0-4787 GCA_038330665.1 Bacteroidales bacterium | reverse complement strand
TGCTGAATAAGGTTTTAAACAAAGCATATATTTAGAATTTCGAGGTTAATTGGTACTAAGTTACTCATCTTTGACGCAGCGGACGGAGAAACCTTCAAGGTCATCAATTGACCTCCGGATAACGCCAACTGATTCCCCATCAATGCTATCACCCTCAGCATCAAAATAGTCGAAACTAAGCTTGACGGTGTCGCCGGTAAAAACTGAATCGGGGTCGGCATGGATGCTTTTAATGATTGGTGGAGTATTCTCCAAAGGGGGATTACATTTTTCGCAGGAAAGTAAAAGGGCTGCAACCACAAAGATCAATGTCAGCCGTCTCATTTTGTAAAGGTTTGTTATCTCCTCGCAAGGTACGAAAAACAAATCCCAAAAAGGATGGCGCGTTTGGGGATTCGCCCGCCCATAGCGGGCATCAAACTTATAATCAGGTTATATTTGGCTGCATGTTTCAGCACCTCCTCGCGAAAAGCCATGGATTCCTGCTTGTCGCTGTTGATAAAATCGATCTTGATTCCTTTGACACCCCAGGCCAGTAAAATCTACGACAACACAATTCTGGCAACACTCCGCAATAAAACCGGCCCAAGAAGGCCTGATTTTATCAAAGTAGCATCTTTCGACCAGACCTTGATAATGCTGAAGGTAAATCGTCCGGTTGGACTTGCTTCATTATCAATCAACCACTTCGGATATTCCAGGAGAGTTGCAGGTACACCTGATCCATTTCGATTTGACCAGCTGCAATCCTCCGGTAGGTTCGCATCACCAATCAGTCTGTTGGGCCAAAGATTAACAACCATTATTTCCAACAGGTTTTCTCCTTCCTGTGCCGCGGAGGTTATATCAATATGAAATGGCTTTTTCCAAAGGATGCCTAAATCGATACCATTCAACTTCGCTTTTGCAATCACTTCAACCTCGCCCAGATCCAGCATCAACAGTTGATTTTTTTTCAACATACTTGGTGGTATCATGATTTTTTTCTGGTAGATGGCTTTTCCTGAAAAGTAACGAATCCCCTTATCAGAATGATCGCTCCACGAAATTAATCCGGGGAATTGAATGGTTGCAGGAGCCCCCCAGCCGGGCGTAAAAGCCACCTTCCAGGAGCCGGTTATTTGCAATGGGACAGGCAATTGAACTATCCCTGTTTTTCGTTCATTATGATCCGCCGTTATCAGCGTATATTCTCCCGACTCGAAAATTATGCTTTCCAATTTATCACCGATAGTATTTATCCGGATTTTACTTCCCGGGTTTTCAGAAATCAAACTGTTGTTGTGTAAGACCTGAACAATTCGGTTTCTTTCCAGATGAACGGTTGGACGGAAAATTACAAAAACGGACTGGAAGGCCGATAATTGGATTGAAAGGCTCGTTACCTGATTAACTTCCGAATACATGGCGGGCATTTCAATTTGCCCGGTCTCCGGCCACCAAAACTCGGGCTGGCGGCCTTTTAAACGGAAGTTGCAAATGCTTTCGACGGTTTCGTTTTGCTTGTTCGAAACAAAATAAATCTCGGAACCATCTTCTGCCTGGCGATGAATATAGCGGAACGGTGCCGGGTTGCCGCAAAAGAAATCGGGCACTATTCCGATATCGCGTAATACATTCTGAGGGGTAATTTCCCGGATCACACGTCCTTTACCTACCTTGCGTTCTCCGGACGAGGTGGGATCTCCCCAAAGCCGGGCGACAATCTGTTTCAACTCCTCTTCACATGCCGGAAAGTTGGTTAGGCCCGGAGTTCTTACTGGCGGCGGTCCAACAATTACCATTCCCTGATTAACCAGTTCCTCTATTTTTTTTGCCAGTTTCAGGGTCATCACACCGGCCATTACCTGCTCTCCGGGCGATGGAAGCACCAGTATCCGGTAGCTCATTCCATCTGGCAGCATAATGAGTCCGTCTTTGATCGTGATTCGGTTTAAAACCACATCGGCGGTACAACCATCGAAGTTATATCCGGGAGGATCTGGTGGCACGGGATTCGTAAAATCTGTATTCGGGGGTATAAATCGATTTGGAACAGCTTCGGCCTGCAGATATAGTAAGTCGGCCACAAACAATCCTTTTTGCAACAGGTATTGGCAGCGCGTTAAATATTCATGCCAGGGTTTGGTTTCTTCCCACCAGGTTTGTGTGCGTTCGTAATGGATTCCCCAGAAAGCCATTGTCATCCCGGGTTTTCGGTTCAGCCAGGGCTGCATCGCGTAGCGGTGGAAAATAAAACGGTTAACTCCGGAGCAAAATGCCCAGTCGCCCTGTGGTTTCAGTAATGCCGGATGAGCCAGCCAATTTTCGCCCGGAAAGGCAGTAAATGCCTCGGATGGAATAATGTGCTTTCCATAGGTATGGGCAGCAGAAACCATTGCCGACGTCCAGGCATAAGAGCGGAACACCCCCTCGTAACAATCACCCATTTCACCCACTTCATCGCTTTCGCGGCGATACCAAAACTCTGTTTGTGGCAAATCAGACTGCCCCACAACCCTCATTTCGTCGAACGGCGTGTTATCGATTGCTTCCATCGAAAACGTGATTCCGTGCCGGTTCGACAGTTCGCGCAAATGCCCGGCATAATTCTCAGCTATCAGCTCTGATATGGTGTAGCGAAAATCCCATAGGAAGCGCTCTGTAATTTCTGCACTGCCAATGATCCTGCCTGAAATAGCCGGAAGAAAGGGCAAAACATCATATCCGCAGCGCTTTTTGAATTCCTCAGGAAAGGCCCTGGTCCAGGTTTGGCCTCCCACTTCCCAGCTGTCGACATGTGTACCCACCAGCGTTTTACCCTTTAGCGGCCCGGCAATCTCCATCATTTCGCCAATAAAATTATTGAAATGAATTTCGACCGCCTCTTTGCTCATCTTGTCGCATTCGAGCCCCATTCCGGCAATCGGAGCCGGGTGATTGGTTGACCCTGTTGAACCATGCCCGAACCTCATAATAGTCCAGTTGCCAGGCGGTACATCCCAGGTAAGGCGGCCATTACTGAAATGGTCGGTGATGTCAATTATCGTGCTTTGGTCAATGCTGGCATCTGCCGGAGCAGGGTCAATGTCGACGGGAAGTACCAGAAACCTGCCCGCATCCCCGGTCGTCATGGATGGAGGCGTTGATCCTGCATTAAATCCGGCTTTTAAATCGATATGCTCATTTTTAAACGTAGTGTTCGACGGGGTGGGGAACGCAATTACAGCAATATCGCGGTAATATTCTGCAGGGGCATCTTTATTCTGTAAGCCCCCCGGCTCAGCACTTCGCGAATCCTTTAACCCTGGTTTTGGAAGTTCGTTATTGAAAGTTTTTCCACCCTCCACTGTAATTTCGGTATGAGATACATGCTGCATGGAATTTTCAGGGGTGTTCCAGGGGCCTCCGCTGCCCGTCCAACCGGCACCATCATTCATGTTGATTTCCAGACCCAGCCGGTTTGCTTCTACACAGGCAAAACGAAACATCTCTTTCCAACTTTTGGTGCCAAAAGCCACCGGACCTTGCGGACTTCCATCCACCTCCATAATCAAAACCCCGCCTATACCTACCCGTTGCATGGCTTCCAGATCGGCTGTGATCCCTTCTTTACTGAGGTTCCCATTAATCCAGAACCAATATACCCATGGGCGTGCATCATTCGAGGGATTTAGAAAATCTTTATCGCTTAATATATTTTCCGAATCTGAATTTGAATTTAGAAAGTAAGGAATAGTGCCTGGAGGTGCCAGCCAAATAGCCATTACTCCACTGGTGTTTTTTATAAATGTTCTTCGTTTCATTTTCCTATGACGTCAATTTGCAACCGATAAGTAACATAAACAGAACAGGCACTAAAGTTATCCAATTGTTTGGCGAAGAAAAAAGTCAGCCGTTTTGATAAATTTAAGCAACCAATCTTTAACCATCGATTATAGTTATTGGGAACCAGCCAAAAGTGGCGATATCACATTCATGAATATAAAGGTTACTGTTTGTTTTTTAGCAATACAACGTTTATCTTTATACTGAACACACAACCAAACCTTTACCGCCATGAAAGCATTATTTACCTTGGTATGCAGCGTGCTGCTGATTTTTGTTTTTAGTTGCAAAAAGGATCCCATCGACAAAGGGAACGTTTTGGCCGAAGCCAGGATTGGCACACAGGGCGGGACCCTTTCCACCCCAGAGGTGATTTTCACCATTCCCAAAGGCTCCATCACCTCAACTACTGCTGTGAAGATTATTGAGAGCGATACCATTTATGGAGGCGACAACCAATACTCAAAAACCTATCAGCTTGAAGGCCTGCCGGCTAACTATAAGGGGTTTTTGCAGGTGAAGATTAAATATTCGCAGCCATTGGAGGGGAAGAGCTATGTTTCGTGCTACTTTAAGCCATCGGATACACGACTAAGTCAGGTAAAATCGACCAGTCAACTTTTTGCAGGAAAAGACTCAGCCGGCTTTTTTAGTTGCAGTATCGATTTTGGTAAGGGGTTAGGCGCATCTCTTAAAGGTGGAACAGGTGCCACTGATGAGAAACTGGAGTTCACGGTTTTATCACGGATGAACTCAACAGCTCTGACAGATGCTGACAAAATTCTGGAGTTTGATTTTATTTATCCTGAATCAATTCCATCCGATCTCACGCAACAGATGGTAAAGTACTTTGCAAGGATATCAAAGATGTTCTCTGATTGCGGCTTTGTTTATACGGCCCGGGATAACCGGGTTCCTTTTCAGATTCATATTGTGAATGATGCCGCCGCCACTGCGTTTGGTTTTTTTAATAGAGGATA
>JBBQOG010000286.1:0-4801 GCA_038330665.1 Bacteroidales bacterium | reverse complement strand
CAGGTTTTAAACCTGTAACCAGTTTAAGGTTGCCCGAAATCCTTTCGTCCGGTTTGTTCCGGTTCAGGGTTGGAGGCTCAATAGTGGATTACAACTGGAACCAGAAGAAAATAGAATCCAGGCTGACGGTTCCGGAGGGAGCTGAAAACCTGGCCCTTTCCCCTGTCGGTAAGGGCGCTGCCTTTACCCGGGGCCAGAATGTTTTTATTATCGATCCGTTTGGGAAGGAAATTCAGGTCACTCATGACCTGGAAAAGGGAATGGTAAACGGTCAGGCGGTATCCCGTAGTGAATTCGGAATCACCGGGGGCTTGTTCTGGTCTCCCGGTGGTTCCCGGATCGCATTTTACCGTAAGGATGAGAGTAAGGTTACCGAGTATCCGCTTGTCGATATTACCACCACACCCGCCTCTCAAGAAATGCTCCGATACCCGATGGCCGGACAGCAGAGTGAAGTGATCAGCGTCGGGATCTATAATCCGGCCGATGCATCCACTGTATTTATAAAGGAGGAGGCTTTTGGGGATGACCGGTATCTGACCAACATTACCTGGGATCCCACGGAGAATTTTCTGTATGTAGCCGTGCTCAACCGGGGGCAGAATCATATGATGCTTAATCAGTATGATGCCACATCAGGACAAAAGATTAAAACGCTTTTTGAGGAGAAATCCGATAAATATGTAGAACCGCTGCGGGGCCTGTATTTTAATCCTGCTAATCCTGAACAGTTTATCTGGTTCAGCGAAAGAGACGGCTTTGATCACCTGTATTTGTACAAGACTGATGGCATGCTGATCAAGCAGCTCACGCAGGGGAACTGGATCGTCACTGATTTTCTGGGATGGGACCCGAAAGGACGGACTATTTTCTTTTGTTCCACCGAAACCAGTCCGCTCGAACGCCAGGTTTACCGCCTTGACCTGACCTCCGGGTCCACGATAAGACTGACTTTTGAACCGGGTACCCATGAGGTCATGATCAGTGAGGATGGACGCTACCTCCTGGACTCCTATTCCAGTTACACCGTGCCCCGGAGAATCCAGATGGGAGAGGTCGGTGCCAAATCATATAAGGCGCTTTTCGAAGCTCCAAACCCGTTGGTCAACCTAAAAATGGGTACCTACCGCTCTTTCAGCATCAAGGCCGCAGATAAAAAGACAGATCTCTATGGTTATCTGGTTCTTCCGCAGAATATGGACAACACCCGCAAATATCCGGTGGTGGTTTATGTTTATGGAGGGCCTCATGCTCAGCTGGTCCTGAATACCTGGATGGGGGGGGCCTCGGGATGGCAGCATTATCTGGCCGCTAAAGGATATATCTCTATGACACTGGATAATCGGGGATCGGACGCCCGTGGACGTGATTTTGAACAGGTGATCCACCGGAACGTAGGAAAAGCCGAAATGGCTGACCAGATGGAGGGAATCAACTATCTTTTTACCTTGCCGTATGTCGATTCCAAAAGAATAGGGGTGCATGGGTGGAGCTTCGGTGGATTCATGACCACCTCGCTGATGTTGAATTATCCCGATATTTACAAGGTGGGCGTAGCCGGCGGACCGGTCACAGACTGGAAATATTATGAGGTGATGTATGGGGAAAGGTATATGGATACACCCCAGGAAAATCCGGAAGGGTATGAACTGACCAGCACCCTGAAACAGGTCAAGAACCTCCGCGGCCGACTGATGATGATTCATGGGGATAATGATTCAACAGTAGTCTGGCAGAACTCATTGATGTTCCTGAGAAAATGTATTGATGAGGGGAAATTGGTGGATTACATGGTGTATCCGCAACATCCGCATAATGTAAGGGGTAAGGATCGAGTGCACCTGATGAGGACGGTTACACGATACTTTCTTGATAATTTGTGAATCAGGCGAGTGTTTTAACGTAGGCCGCTAATTCGTTACCGGTTAGGGTTACCTGAGCGATAAATCTGTTGACGAGTTCCGGATAAAATTCTACCTCAACTCCCGATTTAGCATTTATTTCCAGCGTTTTAAGGTCGGTGGCAAGATTCTTCATTCCCATCACCGCTACGGATGATTTTGCCTTGTGTGCAAGTGCGGCAAGTGCCTGGTAATCACCGTTCTTTAAATGGTCCGCTAAGCCGTCCGTAAATTCAGGAAGTTGATTGATAAATATTTGAATCATTTCGATGATTAATTCATCGCTGCCCATCGACATTTCTTCCAGATAAGCTAAATCAGCATACGTGAACTTTTGAGACATAACGGCATATTTTATGTTGCGACGAAGTTAATTAACAAACCCGATAATTGTCATGATTTTTTTGTTCTGAAAGGCATATATTTGTAAGAATCCTAAAATTAATTTTATAAAAATGACCACTAAAATAACGCCCTTTACAACGTTTCACCAGGCAATGGGTGCCCGTATGGAGGCTTTCGCAGGATATCTGATGCCTATTGAATATTCGGGTATTACCGCAGAGCATATGCAGGTGCGGGAAAAACTCGGTGTTTTTGACGTGTCCCATATGGGCGAATTCTGGGTAAAAGGGCCAAAGGCTTTTAAACTGGTTCAGCGAATAACCACCAACGATGTGGCCGCTTTATATGATGGAAAGGTTCAGTATAGTTGCTTTCCCAACGGTAAGGGTGGGATAGTGGACGATTTACTGGTATATCGTGTCGACACAGAAACGTACCTGTTGGTGGTTAATGCGGCCAATATTGAAAAAGACTGGAACTGGTGCGTGAAGAATGCCAGGGAAATGGGATTGGAAATCGGTAAGGAATTGTACAATGCTTCCGATGAGATTGCCCAGCTGGCTATTCAGGGCCCACTGGCTCTCAAGGCCATGCAAAAGCTGACGGCTGAAAATGTCGTTGACATGGAGTATTATACCTTTAAAAAGATTCCGTTTGCAGGTATTAAGGAGGTGATTTTTGCAACCACCGGTTATACCGGATCGGGCGGATGTGAAATTTATTGCGCCAACGAGGATGCAGAAACCCTGTGGAATGCGATCATGAAGGCCGGTGAGGAATTCGGAATCAAGCCGATTGGTCTGGGTGCCCGGGATACCCTTCGACTGGAAATGGGTTACAACCTTTACGGACATGATATCGATGATCAAACTTCACCCATGGAGGCCGGTTTGGGCTGGATCACTAAATTTGTGGACGGAAATGATTTTATCGACCGGCCGCTTCTCGAAAAACAGAAAACGGAAAAAACCAGGCGCAACCTTCGTGGATTTGTGATGAAGGAACGTGGTATCCCCCGCCAGCACTATAATATCGTGAACGAAGCCGGCGAAGTAATTGGCGAAGTGACTTCCGGAACACAGTCCCCGATCCTGCAGAATGGCATCGGAATGGGATATGTTAATGCCGGTTACGCCAAGTTGGGAACGGAAATTTTTATTCAGGTGAGAAATCGAAACCTGAAAGCTGAAATCACCAAGACTCCATTCATTAACCCTAAATAACCCCACCAAAAATTTAACGTTATGAGAAAACATATTTTTAACGCAGGACCCTGCATTCTACCCGATGTGGTTCGCGAAAATACGGCAAAAGCCGTTATTGAACTGGGAAACAGCGGTCAGTCAATCATGGAAGTCTCCCACAGAGGGAAGGATTTCGAAGCCATCATGAAAGAGACTTCGGATCTTTTCAAAGAAATTCTGGAGATACCGGAAGGATATTCGGTTTTGTTTCTGGGTGGAGGCGCCAGCTTGCAGTTTGCCATGGTACCATTCAATTTTCTGAACACCAAAGCGGCCTATCTCAACACCGGCACCTGGGCAAGCGGAGCCATCAAGGAAGCCCGTTTGTTCGGAGAAGTGAATGTTCTGGCTTCTTCAGAAGATAAGAATTTCAGCTATTATCCTAAAGGTTATACCATTCCGGCGGATGCCGATTATTTCCATATCACCACGAATAATACAATCGTCGGTACGGAAATTCTGAAGGATCTGGATTCTCCGGTTCCGCTTATTGCCGATATGTCCTCAGATATTCTGAGCCGTCCGGTTGATGTGTCCAAATATGCCATGATCTATGGCGGTGCCCAGAAAAACATGGGCCCGGCCGGTGTCACCGTAGTTATTATTAAAAATGAGATGCTTGAAAGGGTGACCCGCACCAATATCCCGACCATGCTGAAATACCGCGTGCATGTGGAGAATAATTCCATGAAAAACACGCCTCCATGTTTGGCCGTATTTACCGTCAGGGAAGTCCTGAAATGGGTGAAGGAATTGGGCGGTCTGAAGGAGATGGATCGCAGGGCTCAGGAAAAGGCCGATCTGTTGTACAACGCAATTGATTCCAGTAAGGTGTTTGTCGGAACTGCTGCCAGGGAGGATCGCTCCAGGATGAATATCTGCTTCGTCCTGAAAGAAGAGTATAAAGACAAAGAAGCTGATTTTATTACGTTCGCCGGAACCAAAGGTATTGTCGGGATAAAAGGCCATCGCTCTGTAGGCGGGTTCAGGGCCTCCTGTTATAATGCGCTGGAACTATCAAGTGTTCAGGTTCTTGTGGATACAATGACAGAATTTGAAAAATCAATTGTGCACTAAAACCCGGAAATCATGAAAAAAGTATTAGTCGCCACAGATAAGCCATTTGCTCCGGTTGCCCTGAATGGGATCCGCAAAGTGGTTGAACAGGCAGGATATCAATTACTACTGTTGGAAAAATATACCGCACCCGAACAATTGTATGAGGCCGTTGCGGAAGCTGATGCGGTGATTATCAGGAGTGACCTGATTACCCGCGAGGTGCTAAATGCCGGCAAAAATTTGAAAATCGTG
>JBBQOG010000285.1:0-4808 GCA_038330665.1 Bacteroidales bacterium | reverse complement strand
GGAACACCTATCCCGGAGCCAGCATGCCTTTTGGGATGGTGCAACTTAGCCCCGACACCTATAATGACGGCTGTTGCAGTGGTTATCATTACCGGGATTCCGCAATTCTCGGGTTTTCTCATACCCATCTGAGCGGTACCGGTGTGGCCGACTTCGGCGACATCCGGGTGATGCCGGCTGTGGGTAAGGAAAGTAAAACATCCGGGAAGTCAGTTACTGAGGATGGCGGCCCCGGCTTTCGTCGGGATAACAAAGAAGAGCTGAACTTTAAGTCGGCATACAAGCACAGCACCGAAGTGGCGTCACCCGGTTATTACAGCGTGATGCTGGAAAACGATCAGATTAAGGCTGAACTCACGGCTACAAACAGGGTCGGATTGCACCGTTATACCTTTCCCGAATCCGATCAGGGCAGTATACTTTTTGATCTGGAGAATGGGATCATGAAGGGCGACAAACCGCTTGAGGATTGTTTCATCAGGGTGGTGAGCACCACTGAAATTGAGGGTTTGCGCCACTCACAGGGGTGGGCTCCCGATCAATATGTCTATTTCGTGGCCCGCTTTTCAGAAACATTTACCCATCAGTACTTTTATCTCGATGAGGAACCGGCTGCCGGAAATCAGGAATTCAAAGGCCATTCTGTTAAAGCCGTATTCAATTTTCGCACTAAAAAAGGGAAAGAAATCCTGGTAAAAGTGGCCCTTTCGGCCATCAGCACTGAGGGTGCCCGGAAGAACATGGAACACGAACTTAATGGGTGGGATTTTGAGAAAACGGTATCGAAAGCGAAAGATGCCTGGCGCAAGGAACTGGATAAAATAAAGGTCACGGGAGGATCAAAAGAGCAACAGGTCATATTTTATACCGCCCTCTATCACTCCCTGCTCACTCCGAATCTCTATTCCGACGTGGATGGACAGTACCGTGGAATGGACCATCTGGTTCATCCGGGCGAGGGATTCAATTACTATTCGGTATTCTCCTTGTGGGATACCTATCGTGCTGTTCATCCGCTGTTTAACCTGATAGATCCGGTTCGGAACCAGGACTTTATCAAAACCATGATCAAACAGTATGAGCAAACCGGCTTGCTGCCGGTTTGGGAACTGGCCGGATGTGAGAACAACTGCATGATCGGATACCATGCGGTTCCGGTTATAGCGGATGCGTTCCTGAAGGGGTACCGTGATTTCGATACCGGCAAGGCATTTGAGGCCATGCTGGCCAGCGGTGGTCAAAATACGGAAGGAATTGATTCCTACCGCAGGTTTCAGTTCGTACCCAAGGAACAATCGACAAACTCAGTTTCGAAAACGCTCGAATATGCGTACGACGACTGGTGCATCGCACAGGTTGCCAAATCATTGGGGCGCACCGATGAGTATAAGGAGTATATCCGGAGATCACAATATTATCAGAATTTATATGATCCCTCCACCGGATTGATGCGTCCCAGGCACGCCGACGGACGCTGGTTAACTCCATTCGATCCGTTTAAGGTATCGCTGCTCGACCAGGGCGATTATACAGAGGCAAACGCGTGGCACTATAGCTTTTACGTGCCGCAGAATATCCCCGGACTGATCCGGTTGTCGGGTGGCGATCAACGCTTTATCCAGAAGCTCGATTCTTTTTTCACTGTACAAACCGGCAACAAGAATGCCATCTCCGACTTTGAAGGAATCTTCGGTCAATATGCCCACGGTAACGAGCCCAGTCACCATATGCCGTACCTGTACAATTTTGCGGGTGCCCCCTGGAAAACTCAGGAAATTGTAAAGCAGGCGACCACTGAATTTTACACAGCAAAACCGGATGGACTCTGTGGCAACGACGACTGCGGACAGCTGTCGGCCTGGTATGTGTTCAGTGCCATGGGCTTCTATCCCGTTTGCCCTGGGCAGGATCAGTATGTGATAGGCAGTCCGGTATTTGAAAAAGTGGAGATTGCCCTCGATAACGGGAAGAAATTTACCATCCGGGCACAGGGTGCCGATGCCCGGTCGCCTTACATTAAATCTGCCACGCTGAACGGAAAGGATTACCCCAAATCGTATCTGACCTATACCGATATGATCCAGGGAGGAGAGATCGCTTTCCGCATGAGTTCTGAACCCGAAAGAAGCTGGGGCGCACAAGCGGAGAACCGTCCCACCGCGGTACCGGTTGAACCCGAAAACCAACTGGAACCTTTGGGCTCAAAAGACTTGTTTATGCCCTTCATCAAGGCCGCAAGCCCGATGTTTCGGGGCCAGACAAAAATCGAGCTGGGTTGCATTTCCCCGGATACGGAAATACATTACACCCTCAATGGCGCCGAACCCAATATTAATTCGACCCTGTACCGGGAACCTTTCGAAATTTACCGGACCTCACGGGTTCGGGCCAAATCCTTCCGTCGCGGGACGACCGGAAGCGAGACTGCCGCAGCTGATTTCTATAAGAGTTCACTCGATCCCTTATCACCAAAACTTAATGTCGCTTACCTGGATCCACCATTTGAACGCGATTATCTTGGAAGGAATGCCGATGGCATGTACGCTGCCGGATATTCTGCCGGCGGAAACAGGGCCCTGGTTGATGGGAAAACCGGTAACCCGGATTTTACCGATGGCAAATGGCAGGGTTTTGAAGGCAAGGACATGGAAGTCGTGATTGACATCGGCCGGGAAATGCCCGTCTGGCGAATTACCGCCAGTTTCCTGCAGAGCCTGTCAGTCTGGATATTTCACCCGGTTGAGGTCAGCTTCTCCATATCCTCTGATGGCAAATCGTACCGGATGATGGATGTCAAAGATAATTTCCCCGACCGTGCGAACATGAATGACGGCATAAAATACTTCGAATCATTGATTTTTGGTGCACCGGCGCGATATGTCAAAGTGCGGGCTAAAAGCATCGGCCTGTGCCCCCCCTGGCATCACGGTGCAGGCGGAGCCGCATGGCTGTTTGCCGATGAGGTTATTGTGGAATAGTGACGAGTGACGAGAGACGAGTGACAAGTGACGAGTGACCCTCGTTAGAGTTGTCATCCTCACGAAAGTGAGGACCCCATTCCTCACCACGAATGCTTCGGCCGGGAACGTCACCCTGTAACGCGGGTCACGAGGGCGGAACCCTAAGCTCCCAGCTCTGCCTCTTTTTTATCCAGTTCTTTGAGAATATCGTCGACCTTTCCTTGCAGTTTGGTCAGTTTTCCCGAGAACAACTCCTTGTAATAATGGATTCCATCCTGAATGTTTTCCCTGAAGGTATCCAGGGTTTTCCTTTCTTTTGGATTTTCCGGATTTAATCTGGGTGCCAGCCGGGTTTTGAGATAATCAACATAAATGCCGAGTTCCTTGATGAACATATGGGGACGGTCAGTTCTTTCGATCACGTTGTTCTTTCCATAAATATGTCCGACCATCTCCGGCAGACTAACCTCATGGGTAAAATAGGCCAGGTTAGGACCGGGACAAACTGAGACTCCCGGGCCTTCTACCTTGTGATTAAGATCATTGGCCAGCAAGGATGCCGTACCGAGTCCGACACAGATGCAGGATTTTTCCACAATGGAGTCATACCTCCTGCTGTATTCGCCCTGATCCAGTCCCAGATGACCGAGCTGATCAATTTTCTTTTCCTGGTACTCCCGCGAGGCAGTGCAAATAGGTTTCTGAGTGAATTCAGTATCCAGGCAGGCATATCTTTTCGGGCAAGAACTCCCGGGGTGGCCCTCGTGGATTCTTTCTTCCTTTTCAAGATCCTTTGAATTTCCCTTAAGCGAATAAAAGGGTACTCCCAAGGGTGAAATTCCGCTCAGGTATACATCGTTTTCATTGGACTCGCACAGTTGCTCCCTCGTTTTCTTATCCATGGTTACGGCTTCCGGAACGAGTAAAAAGGGACTCCCCCAACCCACCGAATCCAATCCGTAATAATCCATAAGAAATTTTTGTTCGTCTGCCGTTCCGACTCCACCTTGTGCCGTGATCCGCATTTCCGGGATTTCGGCAGGAACCGGACGGTTTCGGGATACCAGAGCCTGTGCCCAGATTTCATAAACTTCCCTTCGTAAATCTTCACGCGAGTTTTTAAAAGCTTCCAGGATAGGACCCATCAGGTACCCATCGGTGGCGAAGGCATGCCCGCCGCAATTCAACCCCGATTCGACCCGATATTCAGAAACCCATATACCCTTCTTTGCCAGATATTTACCCTGTATAATGGCCGACCGGTAATCGCTTACCTTTAACACAATTTTCTTCTTGAGATGGCCGGCCTGATCCGGATAGAACCCATCGAAGGTCTCCATATAAGCGTATAACCGGGGATTCATTCCGGCTGAAAGAACGATTGAGGATTCCAGGTTGCTTTCTGCAAAACCCCGAAGTGCCGCATGCCCGTCGTTAAACTCCTGCGGAAGCGTGACCCCCTGTTGGTAATTTTCCTTGTCAAGCTTGGTCATGATGTTCACATCAATGGAACCCGGACTGAGCCGCAGTTGTGCCCACTTGCGGATTTCATCCAGACTGGCCTTGGCTGCCAGCAGGTCGTTAAATTCCGCTTTAAGCGTGGAAAAATCCGGCAGCATCTCGATATAACGGTCAAATTCGTCCTTCTTATCAATGGCCGCTTGTTTGATCTCTTCAAATTTATCCCGGACCATCGTATCAACCAGATTTAAATAGGAGGTTATCCGCTTGGCCCTGAAGTCTTTAATTCTTTTTGAGATCGGCTGAAACGGGATGTTCAGTTTCTGGCTGTAAAATTCTCTCATTTTCTCCATCAGCATATCGTCAACCAGCGATATCACCGAAGAA
>JBBQOG010000284.1:0-4818 GCA_038330665.1 Bacteroidales bacterium | reverse complement strand
CTGGCCTCCTATCTGGGAATTACTCCTCAAAGCCTCAGCCGGATCAGGAATCATTAGGCTTCGTTCTTACCATCTGGTAACAGATTTTGTGGTTAGGATGCCGAAATTTGTAGAATGAATTTATTATCCATAGCGATTATTCTTTTTTTGATTTTGGAACTCCTTAATGTGTTCCTGCTGTATTTCACTCCGGAAACGACCAGAGGGAATGGATTGGGGGTTTTTAATGCATACGAGAAATCCAAATCCGACCCGGCGGTTCATTCCTTAGTGAAATACCTGATCAATTGGGTGGCAGGCACCAAATTGATCTTCATCGCCCTGCTAATTGTGGTTTTAGCCACCGGTAATGCAACGGTAAAAATCTGGAGTGTGTTGGCCCTGATTATTTCTATTTCCACTTTCTACTGGCGGTTATACCCTGCAATCAAAAGAATAGATGCAAACAATGGCCTTTGCCCCAAAGGCTATTCCAAGACGCTTGGCTTAATGATAGCCGGTTTTATGGCTGTATTCATGATCGTGCTGGTTTTGAGTTTTATTTTATAGATTGTTACGGTTTTATCGACGACGCGATCATTCACTTTTTTTTCAGGGAAAGACATGCAAAAAACCATATACTATTGGGTCCCAAAGCTGATATTAAATATCAGGATAACCTTTCTTTTGGCATTTGCTTCGTGCAGCCACCTAACCAAACAGCCGATTCCGGAAAAGCCGAATGTTATTTTCGTGCTGGCCGACCAATGGCGTGCCCAGGCCACCGGATACAATGGTGACGAAAACCTCAAAGGCAGAACTCCCAACATGGACCGGCTCGCTGAAACAGGTGTCAACTTCAGCAACGCAATAGCCGTCTGTCCGGTCAGCAGTCCGAACCGGGCATCACTCTTGACCGGGCAATACCCGACCACCCATGGAATTTTCATGAATGATCTGCATTTGCGGGATGAAGCGTTAACGATGGCTGAGATTTATAAAGAATCCGGATATCAGACGGCATACATCGGAAAATGGCATGTGGACGGGATGGGTCGGTTTAATTTTACCCCCCCGGCACGCCGGCAGGGATTTGATTACTGGAAAGCCCTCGAATGCTCGCACGATTATCAACATATGCTATACTATTCGGGCGACAGCGATGAAAAGCAATACTGGCCGGGATATGCGCCCTATGCGGAAACAGCGGATGCCATTCAATATATCCGGCAAAATGCGAACAAAGGGAAGCCGTTTCTCTTGTTTCTGGCCTGGGCAGCTCCTCATTTCCCCCATGATACCGCCCCCGAAGAACTTAAAAAACTTTTTAATCCCGACAGCATCCGGCTGGAGGAAAATGTGCCGGAAGCGATGTGGGATGCGGCCAAAAAGGAGTCGGTTGGCTACTATGCTCATATTGCGGCACTCGATCAGTGCATGGGCGATTTGCTAAAGGCGATTATGGAGGCAGGAATATCGGAAAACACGATCCTGGTGTTTACTTCGGATCACGGTGAAATGATGGGATCGCAAGGGGTGAATCCGAAGCAAAAGCAGGTGCCCTGGGCCGAATCGGTAAAAGTTCCTTTCCTGCTCAGGTATCCCGCGCGATTCGGGAATAAGAGTATCCGGATCGAGACTCCGTTGAATTCTCCTGATGTACTCCCCACCCTTCTTTCCCTGTCAGGGTTGAACATACCCAAAGAGATTGAGGGAGAGGACATGACCGGTGTCATCCGAAACCCGGAGTCCGGCAGGGAAAAAGCAGCGCTGATCATGAGTGTATCTCCATTTACCAGCAGCTTGAAACAGGAATACAGGGGTATTTATACCCGCCAGTATGCCTATGTTGAAACGCTGAACGGCCAGTGGCTTCTTTACGACAACACCAAGGATCCCCTGCAGATGAACAATCTTGCAGGAAAGAATGAATATTCAGGTCTGCAGAAAAAACTAGCCGCTTCACTGAAAAATGAACTGAAGAAAATCGGGGATGATTTTAAGCCCCGCGATTATTATCTGGAAAAATGGGGATATAAGGTTAATAAATTCGGGTATATCGATTATTAGCTATTCTTCTGCCGGTTTCTTCTACCACCCTTCCCTGATTGGTTCTTTATCAATCATCCGCATGTTCCTGCACAATTGAAAAAAAATATCTTTAATGGGTAAAAATCTATCATGAAAATTGGAAGATGCTGTGTAGATTGAATTCGCAAAACAGATCACTTCTTTATGGAATCGTAAATTAAAGCAAAGAAACTGTCCTATGAAAATAGCTCCTTTACAGAAACGCCTTTTTGCGTTGATGGTATTAATCCCATTGATCACATTTTCTGCCTTAGCCAGCATGACAAACCAAGAAAAGGTTCCGGCAAAGAATCCCGGACCTCTTACGCTGTGGTACAAGCAACCAGCCAACTTCTGGATGACCGAAGCACTGCCTATTGGCAACGGGCCCATGGGTGCCATGCTTTTTGGTGGTACTGATATCGAACGGATTCAATTCAATGAGATCAGTTTGTGGAGCGGCGACCGGATGGCCAGGCCCAATGAGATACAGGAAGAAGACATGGGATCCTATCAGGCTTTCGGTGATATTTTTATCCGCCTGGGGCATGATCCTGCCCGGGTAAAGAATTATCGGCGGGAGCTGGATATCGACAGTGCGATTCATCGTGTGGAGTATGATTACGAGGGCGTACATTACCAGCAAACAGCTTTCGCCAGTCATCCGGCCAATGTTATCGTTGTCCGCCTGACAGCCGACAAGCCCGGTGCCTGTTCGGGACAAATCTGGCTGACCGACATGCATGGTGCTCTGATTACCGTGGAAAAGAAACGGCTGCAATCTGCGGGCAAACTGGATAATGGCTTTGAATATGAAGCCCAGGTGCAGGTGTTGAACCAAGGGGGTGAGGTGAAGCCATCCGCTCCCCAAAATGAGTCGAAGGTTCCATTGCCACCGGTCGGCTTAAGTTTCAGCAAGTGTGACCATGTTACCCTGATTCTTGGAGCCGGAACCAGTTTTGTGCAGGATTACCAGAAACAGTGGCTCGGCGAACATCCTCATGCCGGTGTTACAAAGCGGGTCGATTTCGCATCCACGCTAAGTGCAGAGGCTCTTTTGGCTGAGCATGTTAAAGATTACCAGTCGCTCTTTCGCCGTGTTTCTTTCGATCTGGGAAAGACCGCTCCCGACCTGCGCGCCAAGAGCACATTGGAACGTCTGGAAGACTACACCCTGAAAAAAACAGTGGATCCGGAACTTGAGGCCCTATTCTGTCAATTTGGCCGGTATCTACTGATCAGTTGTTCGCGTCCCGGGTCCCTGCCGGCAAATCTTCAGGGCGTTTGGAACCACAGCAATCAACCCGAATGGGCAGGTGATTATCACTCGAATATCAACCTTGAGATGAATTACTGGCTAGCGGAAACAGCCAATCTCGGGGAATGTCACCAACCTCTGATTGACTATGTTTGGAGCCTTCGCGAGGTGAGTGCAAAAAACACACAGCGGCAATATGGCAATGTTCGCGGCTGGACGGTTCAAACCATGAACAATGCCTGCGGAATATCCTTCTGGAAATGGAATCCACCGGGAAGTGCCTGGTATGCACAGCACTTATGGGAGCATTATGCTTTCGGGCGCGATAAGGAATACCTTCGAAAGACTGCCTATCCGGTGCTCAAGGAAGTGTGCCAGTTCTGGGAGGACCATCTCAAGCGGAGGCCCGACGGCACGCTGGTCACCCCCGATGGCTGGTCGCCCGAGCAGGGTAAAGTGGGTCCCGAAGAAGGTGTTACCTATGACCAGGAGATCATATACGATCTGTTCACCAACACCATCGAGGCAGCTGATGCATTGGGCCAGGACAAGGAATTCCGCGATCGTATCGCTGCCATGCGCAAAGATCTTTTAAAACCATCGATCGGAAGTTGGGGGCAGTTAAAGGAATGGGAAACCGACCGCGATGATCCCAATGACCATCACCGTCATGTTTCCCACCTGTTTGCACTGTATCCCGGGCGGCAAATCAGTATGGCAGCCACACCAAAATTAGCAGAGGCGGCCCGCGTATCATTGAACGCCCGTGGCGATGCCGGCACCGGCTGGAGTCGCGCCTGGAAAATCAATTTCTGGGCCAGGCTCGGCGACGGCGATCGTTCTTATACCCTTGTGAGGAGCCTGATAAACCTGGTCAACGAAACAAAAACCATCTACGGCGCCAGTGGAGGCGGGGTCTATCAGAACTTGTTTGATTCACACCCGCCCTTTCAGATCGATGGCAATTTTGGTGCCACTGCCGGATTCTGCGAAATGCTCATGCAAAGTCATGCCGGGCAAATCCAGCTGCTTCCGGCATTGCCTTCGGCCTGGTCAACAGGTTCCGTTAAAGGCTTGTGTGCACGAGGAGGTTTTGAAGTGGACCTAACCTGGAAAGATGGAAAACTGAGCACGGTCGAGATTCATTCAAAAGCAGGTCAACCCTGCCGCGTAACCTATGGTAAGAAAGTATGGAAATCAGGCACTGAGGGGGGAAAGACTTACCGGTTGGATAGTTCTCTGAAATTGTTGTAGAAAATGATCAATTGCCAAAAGGATCAAAAGACTAAAGCCATTAATCGATGGAGAGATCAAAAGCTCAAGCTCCAAAACCTTATTCGATAAAGCTGATTTTGTTTCATAATTATATTTAATGATTGTCCGCAATCCTATACCACGGAACTTTTGATTTATTTCGGGTCAATGCTCAAGGGTCCTCCCGGTGTTCCCTCGGTGAAGAGGGAGTACCCGCGGGTACTCCCCTACAGACATTCATTTTGCGCACAAATTGC
>JBBQOG010000283.1:0-4834 GCA_038330665.1 Bacteroidales bacterium | reverse complement strand
CACGCCGAAGGACATGATCTCCATGATATCCTCCACTTTGGTCACTACTGCATCGAGTTTCATTTCCGCCACCACTTCCCTGGTAATCTTCTCAAGGCTTTTACATTTGGCACATCCGGTTCCCAAAACTTTAATTTCCATGATTGAATATTTCTGATGTTTATTTACAAATCTGTTCCCCGACTTCCGCTCCCGCTTCCGCATGAATCGCCAAAAGGTTCCCAAACAGGTCGCGGGTCAACTGCCAGTTTTCACGATTGATGCAATACCTGATTTTCGGATATTCGATCGTTCCCTGTATCAGTCCTGCAGCCTTCAACTCTTTCAGATGCTGGGAGAGTGTCGACCGTGCGATCGGCAGATCTTCAGCAAGATCCCCGCTGAAACAGCAGCTTTGCGAAGCCAGCAATTCCATGATAAATACCCTGACCGGATGACTCAATGCCTTGGCCATTCGGGCGAGTTGTTCATGGTTTTTGGTAATTAATTCAGTACCCATACTATTATGTTTCTTATTTCGCAAAAATACGAAACATAATTACATCATTATGGATTGAGCGAATTAATTACAAAAAAAAAAATGTAAAGCCCCTTCTATGTGGCTATCGCCATCAATCCTTTGAGGTATTTACCTTCCGGAAAGCTGGTGATTACGGGATGGTCGGAGGCCTGGGAAAGCCACTTCAAAATTTTGACTTCCCTATTGGCATCCAATGCGGCATCGGCCACGATTTTCTGGAACAGGAGGTCTTCCATGTGTCCGGAACAGGAAAAGGTGACTAACAGGCCACCCGGACGAAGCAGCTGCATGGCAATCATATTGATATCCTTGTATGCACGGGCCCCTTTATCAATCTGGTTCCTTGATTCCACAAATTTTGGCGGGTCCAGTATGATAAGATCAAACCTCCGCAATTCATTTCGGAATTTCCGTAAGGTCTGGAAAACATCAGACTCCAGAAGTTCATAGGAATCCGCTCGGAATTCGTTTAAACGGATGTTCCGTTCGGCCTGTGCCAGCGCGGGTCCCGATGAATCGAGGAGTGTCACCTTACTCGCTCCGCCGGTCAGGGCCGCAACGGCAAATCCGCCGGTATAACTAAAACAATCGAGGACTTCGCGGTCTTTCGAACAGGAACCCACCCAGGTGCGGCTTTCCCGCTGATCCAGATAGAACCCTGTTTTATGACCGGTATGGATATTGATTTCATACTTTCGGCCATCCTCCGTTATTCCTGTTGACTCTGGTGGTTCTTCACCCCACAAAAGTCCGATGGATGCCGTCAGTCCCTCCTTTTTGCGAACCGAAAGGTCGGATCGCTCATAGATGCCTTTACAGGGAATTAATTCCTGAAGAACAGAAACCAGGGTGTCTTTCCAATATTCAGCACCGGCAGTTGAAATCTGGCAAACCAGGTATTCACTATACCGGTCCACAGTGAAGCCGGGTATCCCATCGGATTCCGAATGAATCAGCCTAAGACCGGTGGTGGTGGTATCAAACACAGGTGCCAGCCGTAATTGCAGGGCTTCCTGAATTTTTTTCCGGAAAAAATCGCGGTTGACCTCTTCATCGGAAAAGGTCCACATTCTCACGGCCATTTGCGATAGTGGTGACCAGGATCCCCGTCCCAGGAACTGCCCGGATGCACTGAGAACATCGACTGTTTCTCCTCGTTGCGGTGAACCCGTTACCTTATGAATGGCTCCTGTAAATATCCAGGGATGTTTTCTGATCAAAGATTTCTCCCTGCCCGGCTTAAGAATGATCTGTTTCATATCCTGCAAAACTACTTAAATAGATGCATTTGAACTAACAGACCCGTTCTTCAGAAAATGAAAGCCGTTGAAAATCAGCCTTCAGAAATTAAAATAACAGATGAACTATCGTGGTCTGTGCAGTTTATTTAATTTTATCCACCAATAAACTTGCCAACTATGAAGGAAGTAGCCTTTTCCTGGACAGATCTCGGCGACATCGAAATCGGGCGGCCTAATCTCGGTAAAAACACATCCGTTGCGATTTACAGGCTCATGCAATACACCATGAGGGAAGTGTTGGAAAAAAACTTTGGTCCGGAGCAGACCCGGATTTTATTTAGTGAAGCCGGATTTGTTGCAGGAGCTGCCTTTTGCAGGGAATTCATGATTATTTCACTGCCCATTAACCAGTTTGTTTCGCAGCTGCACGACCAGCTTATTAGCCAGTCGATTGGCATCCTCAGAGTGGAACAGGCGGATCTTGAAAATCTCCGTTTTGTGGTAACGATCTCTGAAGACCTTGATTGCTCAGGTCTGCCGATTACAGGGAATACCGTGTGCAATTATGATGAAGGCTTTCTTGACGGTATTCTGCATGTTTATTCAGGAAAAAGATTTGATGTTAAGGAAATAGATTGCTGGTCGACAGGTGAACGGACCTGCCGGTTTACGATTAACCCCATCGAGGCATGAAACATGACGGAGATATAGAAGCTATTGGGGCTGCAACGAATGCAATCCAAAAGATTCTTTCCGGTCAGATTTCTGCTAAGCGAACCCTTACTACCGGCACTACGAATGTATCTGAACCGGTTGCCAGATTGATCGATAGCATCAATACCATGCAGGACCAATACCGTGAAAGCTTGCAATTTATACTTGCCTTATCGAAAGGAGATCTGGAACAGCTTCCGCCCAAAAACAATCAACTGGTCGGTTACTTCAAACAGCTTCATGCCGACCTGCTTCATCTTCGCTGGCAAACCCAGGAGATTGCAAGGGGAGACTATGAGCAGCAGGTATCTTTCATGGGTGACTTCGGAGTATCATTTAACAAGATGATCGATTCCCTTAAACAGAAACAGGCCCTGGAGGATGAATTAAAGGAGCGGGAGAAAAATCTCAGGGATACGACTGCAGAGCTGCAAAAGGCCATCGAACTGAAAGATAAATTGTTCTCAATCATTGCACACGACCTTCGCGGACCTATCGGAAATACCGGATCCCTGATCAAAATGATCCTGAATCAAGAGATTTCAGAGCCGGCTGAGGTCCAAAGAACCCTCCGGATGCTGTATTCCTCCTCGGAATCCACTTATGTTTTATTGGAAAATCTGCTGGCATGGTCGGAAAGCAGAAGCAAGGAACTTCCGTATTATCCCGAGCGAAGCCCGATAAAACCAATTTTCACAGATACTATTGAACTGTTCAGCAGCGCGTTGGAAGTGAAGTCACTCAGAATTTCCGTTAAGGTTGATCCCGGAATTGAGGCCCTCTTTGATGCCGCTATGTTACGTACCATAATCCGAAACCTGGTTAACAATTCAATAAAATTCACGCCGAATGGCGGGACCATCATTTTAAGTGCTCATGCGATAGATAAGGAAGTAGAAGTATCAGTGAGTGATACAGGGATCGGAATGTCACCGGAAATCCTCAGCTCGCTTTTCAGCACCGCCACCACCACGGTCCGTTCGGGGACCAATCACGAAAAGGGCCATGGCCTGGGCCTGACCCTCTGTTACGAGATGGTTCACCGACACAACAGTCAATTAAACGTGGTGAGCACGGAAGGCAAAGGAACCACCTTTTCTTTCCGTTTAGTTCATTAGAATTTCAGGAAGTCCTTCGGAATTTTTAACGAATTGAACTTTCCGGCAGTCGCGGTTCAGTCGCAGCGATCTTTCGGTCCACTTCACTTTTCCGTCGATGGATTCGCCGCTGATGGTAATCTTAAGTCCGCCATCCTCCGTATCATAATACACACAACCGGGAGCCCCGCAGTCGGGTGCCTCATCGTATTTCTGCGATACGGTTCCCACCTGCGTTCCATTGACGAATACGTTAACACTGGCATCCGAATTGGTCCAAACGGTAACCCCGAATTTCCTGGAACCGTTCCCGTATCCAGAATAATCCATGCTTCCGTAACTACCGGAACCATAGTTGCCGCAACCCAAAAAAAACAAAGCAAGGAACAGCAGGGGCCACGATTTGATTAATTTTGTTTTCATCGCTTGGTTTGTTTGTTCCTCCAAAGTTATAAAAAATAGAAATTCCCCAAAATTAAGATGAATAATTTGGGTACCCGCAAATATCAGCTAATCACTTTGCTGGTCATCCTCCTTCTGGCCGGAATCCTGCGCGCCCGAATTGACTTTTCGAGTCAGATGTTACCCGGGATCAATGGCGGATATTATCCGCTCCTCGTCAGAAACCTTTTGGAATTCGGGTCTTTGCGAATTTCTGATACCCTGCTCGTTTTTTGGATTGAATCTGCTTTGAGCCTGCTGATCAAGGCACTTACCTCCCTCAGCCTGGATGGGTCCATATTGATGGCCTCACGCCTTTTCGATTCCCTGATCCCTCCGCTTACGGCCATCCCGGTGTTCCTGCTTGCAAGCCGCGAATTAAAAGGACAGAAGGGTTCAGGGGCCGCCACCGCGCTGATTACGGCATTCAGCGTCCTGTACTTTTCCTTCGTGATGGTCCTCGTATCCGACATGCAAAAAAATGCGGCCGGCCTGATCTGGATTGCAGCCTACAGCTATTCTTTAAGCCGGCTACACGCCGAGACTCGTCCGAAATGGATCTTGATGGCGATCTTTTTTCTGGTCATGACCGGTCTGACACATTCCGGAAGCTTGCTGGTGGCCGGTTTGATCACACTCATTTTTCTATTCTTTCATTTGTCGGCGACGGTTAAAAAGAGCCGGTTGCTGAAAATCGCCCTTTTTCTGTTCCTAGCAGTAGGCGTGATACTGTTCATTTTACTTTTTCAGATGAACGACCCCGGAAGGTTAAACCGGATGACCACCGTTTTACTCCATCCACTGAAAATCTTCGAGGCACC
>JBBQOG010000282.1:0-4855 GCA_038330665.1 Bacteroidales bacterium | reverse complement strand
CCCAATACTTTGAGCAGCGATATTTCATCCTTGTTCCAGGTCCGCTTCTCATTCACAGAATCAAATCCTGTAAATCCAAGCAATTCACCCCCTATCTCGATTGGAACGACTATCAAAGACTTAATTCCCTGCTGTTCAAGCATCTTTTTCTCTAATAGCCAATCCTGAGATAACTCACCAAGGTCAGGGATATAAATAATCTCCGACCGGTTGAGGCGCTCTATCCATATAGGTGCACTGCTCAACGGTATGGATTTCAAATTCTGAATTTCCGGAGAAATGCCTGGTGAGCACCACTCATTGGTTTTGCTGAATGTTTCGGCAGCCCAGTCAAATCGAAAGATGTAAGCCCGGTCAACTTTGCAATAGGCCCCCAGGCTCCTCAGCCCCCTTTCAAAGGTTTCATCGATCAGGCCAATCTCCGTATTTAAAAAGTCCAGCTGCAAGGAGATCAGAATATTTTCAAATTCCTCACGGTACTTGATCTGCTGGTCCGCATTAAATCGGTCCGTAAAATCCTCCAAAATCCCAACTCCGCTCCGGATAATTCCATCCTGGTTGGAAATCGGTGCAAAAAACCCTCTCATCGGGGTCACCTTCATGGTAGTAATCGAATGATATTCCTGTTCATAATATCCGACCTTTCCCCTCAACGAATCTTTAATGGCCGAAACCATCTCCTGATCAGGCAAATTCAGCATGTTCATTCCTACAATCAACTCCCTCGAGGAACCGATTATTCTAACAAAGGCGTCATTGCAGGTGGTGATTCGACCCGAACTGTCATATTGCAAAACGCCAACCGGAGTATTTTCAAATATCATTCGATACTTTTCTTCACTTTCTCTGAGATTATCCAATAAGAAAGCCTGATCCGTAATTTCATGCAAAACAATGATCATTCCAAGTTTCAGGTTGTCCGGAGTCTTAACGGCAGAGTTCGTCAATACAAAGGTCCGGCGTACATGGTCGATGTCAAATTTCACCTGAAGTCGCTGACAATCCGGCCCACTGATCAATTCCATGATCTCGGGATAATTTACAAATACTTCGGAGACAGGTTTTCCAATGACCTTCCCGGTCAAAAATTTGAATAGATTACCCGCCGTTTTATTAAAATCAATCAGGTATTGCTGATTGTCCAAAATAAAGACCGCGTCGGTAAACGACTGGTAAACAGCATTGCGTGCATTGGGCAGGAGAAAAACCATGTAATTTCCAAACACCCCCCAGGCAAATAATGGAGCCGTTATAAAAAACCCAAACGGACTAATATCCAAACCATTAGATAATCCAGCCTGATAAGCTAAATGCGCGATCCACGGACCCAGGGATCCTGCTATCAATATCAAGGATTGCCTTCTTTCAATGATTCCATTTTTCAACTTCCTGACAAACAGAAAGAAAGATGCCAGGAGGGCAAGGTTCAGATAAGCCACATTGAAATAATACCAGAATGCCTTGCTGATTTCGAGTTCATAGTAAGTAAGCCCCGGCTTGATTTCACCGATACTTTTATAATACAAATGATGCAGGTCATTGGTATAATACATCAATAAATTAATAACCGGAAAAAACAAAATGACACGCAATGGCCACCATTTCAACCATTTACTATCACCAGCCAACCTAATTGCAAAGAGAATGCAAAATAAGGGTAAGGTGGTAATGCCAAGGTATTCAAACTTCAGCCAAAACAATATTTCGGCTTTTGTCGGGGATAACAATTCCATTCCAAATCCGGCAACATAAAAGGAAAAGGATAGCATTAATAAGCTGAATTCGAAGGCACCCCGGACCTTGTGATTTACAACTCCATATACACCAAGTGCAAGGATCATCGCTGCGACCAGGAATAGAGCGAGACTGATTACGGGAATTTCGACCATTCAGAAATGTTATTTGCTAAAATTAGTACATTTTTAATAACTAATTTTAAAGAATATCTGGTTTAATAGCAGGAATATGAATAAACGAGAAGTGATAGAGATGGCGGTCAGTGGGAAAATACCGCCTTATGTTCCCTGGTCATTTAAATTTACTCATGAGCCCGCAAAACTGCTTCGCAATCACTTTAAAACCAGCGACCTGGATTTACCCTTGGGAAATCATATACTCGGGCTCGGAAGCGATATCGGATTTTTTGATGAGCTTCCGGACGGCCAATTCAGAGATGTATTTGGAGTAGTATGGAACCGGTCAGTTGATAAGGATATCGGCATTCCGATGGAACCGGTATTAAAAGAGCCTACTTTAAAGGGTTATCATCTTCCGGATCCGGAAGATGAGCGGTTTTATGCCGGTATTGAAACAGAAATTTCAGCCAAACCCGATCTATATCGAGTTTTTCAAATCGGATTCAGTTTATTTGAACGCGCCTGGACCTTAAGAGGTATGGAAAACCTGCTGATGGATTTCTTCCTCTATCCAGATTTTGTCAGGGAATTATTGCGGAAAATTACCGACTATAATCTGAAGCAAATAAACAAAGCATTGTCGTATGATATTGATGCCGTGTATTTTGGTGACGATTGGGGACAACAACGAGGTCTGATAATGGGTTATGAACTCTGGAAGGAATTTATCCTTCCGGAATTGACAAGAATGTACAGTCAGGTACGGAATGCCGGAAAAATGGTCTTTATTCACAGTTGCGGGGATGTCGACGAACTCTTTCCGGACCTGATAGCGGCAGGTGTCAATTGTTTTAATCCCTTCCAACCGGAAGTGATGGATGTGAGTTCTCTGATCAGCCGGTACCACCGAAGGTTGTGCTTCCATGGTGGTTTGTCGATTCAGAAAACGCTACCATTCGGAACCGTTAAGGACGTGATCCGTGAAACAGAAAGTTTGCTCAAATTTGGAAAAAACGGCGGACTGATCCTTGCTCCATCGCATGCCGTTGAAAGCGATACGTCAATCGAAAATATTCTGGCACTGATCACCCGGGTACAAAATCAGCCCGGATATCGCCATATCACCTGAAATTACATCAATCTCCAGCCTAACGAACAATACAACATATTTTTACGGATTCCGAAATTATCAATGTAGTGAAGGTCGAGGAACTTCTCGAACCCTAACTGATAGCCGACATCAAAGGTCAGGAAAAGCAGATCGACACCGGCACCCACCTGGGCCGACCACAAACTGTTCTTGAAGTCGCTGCTGTTGATACTGTCAGAGAGATTGGAACCACCTACTGATAAGGTATAATTCTTGTCTAAAAGAAAGGAGACCACCGGCCCGGCCCAGATCCTGAATCTGGCCAGCTTCAGATCCAGAACTTTATAACCAAAGATAAGGGGTACATCAATTGAATATAACGTTACTGACTGCTTAATTTCAACAGAGTTAATTGGATGAAGGGGATCTATCGAGGTGGTCAACGCCCCTCGCTTAAAGCTGAAATAGGCTTCAGGCTGCAGGTAGAATTTTTTTAGATAAAGGCTGAAAAAGGCCCCTCCCTGGCAGCCACTTTTTATATCTTTTACATAATCACTGTAATCAGTGGATAACCGGGTGGAATTCCAACCGATTTTAGGACCAAAACTGATCATTCCCTGGGCTAAAAGTCCCAGTGGGAGCATGCCCATGAATATCATCCAGATAATCTTTTTCATTCGTAAATAGTTTTATCTTTTTGAATTTAGCTATTCGTCGTACGAAATTAGCCCTCAATTAGTTTCATTGCACTTTGCGAATCTGAAAACCGGCCTTTATGCTTTGAAAAGGATAATCCACAAGTCCTTTCTCATACCCGACAAACAAAGCTACAGAACCAAGCTTAATCCCAAGATCAGCCCTGTAAACCATTGGCTGATCCCCATTTAGCATATACCCCGAATACCCTCTTAATGATTGATTGATATAAAAGTATTTAAAATCAAAGTCCATGCCACAACCGTATAATAACGCATCATTTTGAGGATAATTGTCGAGATAGGTTTGCCAGGAATAAAATCCGACTTCAGCATACCACCGGAAATGCTGAAAAAAGCCCCTGTCACGCCCGTAGGAGTCGCCAAATGCCGCATCAAAATAATATCCGGGCGAATCCGTATACCGCGAATTTTCCCTGTTTGTGCCGCTGGCGGTCCTGCAGCTCATCCCAATGGTGAGGTCAGGCAGATACACATGATCCCGTATGATCTGGATCACCGTTCCAAAGTACACATCGCCTAACGAATACCCGTTCACAGCCAGGCCGCTTTCGGTTCGCCGGTAACGACTAACTGTTGAATTCATCTTAAAAAACTCGATGGGAACATAGGAAAACTCCAGTCCCACCCTTCCATTTGCAACGGGAACAGTAATCTGGGTTCTGACATCCCGGGTCTCATCGCCCGGGGCGTAATAGTATTCATATAATCCGGTGACCGAAATATTCTGCGGTATAATGGCCTTATGAACGGTTGGCACCGGTAAAGCATTCGGGCCCAGATACCCGGAAGTCGAAATCTGATATTTCGACCAATGTGTTATTCCGTCCCAATGCGTATACGGATCCGGTGGAATGAACTTATTCTGGGCCACCAGTCCGACAGGCAGCAGGATTAACATCAGAAAAATGGTTAACAAATGGCTCTTCATTTTTTCTATTTCGCGTTAGGTGAGCAAAGATACCGCCTTCATGGTAATTTATGTATTTTTGGCTTTATTTATCCACTATGTCCTCCAATATACCATTAGCAGAACGAATGAGACCTCAGAAGCTTGATGACTATGTGGGTCAGGAACATCTCATTGGTGAAAAATCCATTTTGCGAAATGCCCTGGATTCGGGAAACTTGCCTTCCTTTATTCTTTGGGGTCCACCCGGAGTGGGCAAAACAACCCTCGCCAGAATCATTGC
>JBBQOG010000281.1:0-4856 GCA_038330665.1 Bacteroidales bacterium | reverse complement strand
TAAAAAAATCGCCAGGCCGCCGGACCGGGGGCCCGCCACTCCACCCCCCAGGACGACACCCGGACACTGCACAACAAACCGCTTACCACCAAAATCCACAAGGTGGGTGTGTTTGGGAAACGCGACCGGGTGATCGTGGATATCATCACGCTCGACTCGGAGTCGTGCGCCCCCTGCCAGTATATGGTTGAAGCCGTAAAAGAGGTGGCGCCGCACTTTGAGGGACTGGTAGAGTGGCATGAACATTCGATCAAAAACCTGGAAGGGGTAACCTTTATGTCGTCGCTCTTTGTAAAGAATATTCCAACTATCTGTATCGATGGTAAAATTACTTTTGTTTCCCAGATACCCCCACGGAACGAATTAATACGGGCCATTCAAACCCGGATCAATGAAAAGCTGAAGATACGCTTGCGGGTCAAACAAGGTGAAATCCTCCTCCTGGGAAAATCGGTGGAAGAGATTGGCCCGCTGAGAGAAAAGACCCGGCAGGCCATCGCGGAGCTGGGAGTAACTATTGAGGTTCGGGAGGAAACAAATCCCGAAATTATGCAGAGTCTCGGAGTGGTTCAAACCCCTGCCTGGATATCGGTAAAATATAAAATCCGCAGCGAGGCCGGTCAGCCGGGAACCGACGTGATAAAAGAATGGATCAAGGAAATAATCTGAAAAAAGTACCCTTCATCCTGGTAACCGGATTCCTGGGTAGCGGCAAAACCTCCCTTCTGCTCGACCTGGTAAGGAAATATTCGGATGAGATTCGTATTGCATTGGTGCAAAATGAGTTTGCGCCTGGGCATGTCGACGGATTTACCCTGCAGCAATCAGGGAAGCCCTTTGAATTGCTGGAGATTAATAATGGCAGTGTCTTTTGTGCCTGCCTCCTTGGCGATTTCATCACCAGGCTCGCCCCGTTCATCGACCAACATCAGCCGGAAGTCATCCTTTTGGAAGCTACGGGCCTGGCCGACCCCGTTTCCCTGGGTCAGGTTTTACAGGCTCCCGAGCTGGCCGACAAAATATATCTGGCCGGATCCTGGTGCCTGGTGGATGCCCTGAATTTTGACAGGATCATTCGTTCGGTCTCCAGGGCCCGCCACCAGGTGAGGATCGCAGATATTGTATGGATCAATAAAACAGATCTGGTCAGCGACACAGCCGAAATCCGGGCTAAAGTCCTTGAAATTAACCCATTCACCAAAATCATCCAAACCACTTTTGGCAATACCGGTCAACTTAATTTCGCCGAAGCACTTGTCATCCCGACGAAAGTCGGGACCCCGTCCCTTACCGCGGACAATTCTGTCGGGACCCCGTCCCTGACTATGACCTCCTGCGTCGTCCGCTCCACCCGCTACTTCCATGAAAAACTCATCCGCGAATTTCTTGACGAATACGCCTCCTCCCTTCATCGCATAAAAGGCTATATTCGTATCGATGAATCGGATACAATGGCGATACAAACCGTATTTGGTGAAATATCAATAAAAATGATCCTGGGGTACAATGGCCCGAGCGAACTGATCGCCATTGGTCCCGACCTTAATAAACGCGAATTTTCGAAACAGTTATTAGCACTCCACAAAACATGAAAACCAGACTCTCCCAAAGGTTAAGAAACGGTGAAATCATTATTTCGGACGGAGCACTCGGAACCATGCTTCAGGCAGCGGGCCTGGAACCCGGTATTTGTCCGGAAACCTGGAATCTCGATTTTCCGGAGCGGATCGAGGCGATCGCACGTGCCTACGCAGATTCCGGATCGGAAGCCATTGAAACCAATACCTTTGGAGCGAATCGATTCAAACTGAGCCACTACGGATTGCAGAATAAAGTAGCCGAAATCAATCGTAAGGCGGTGGAAATCACCCGGAAGGCAATCGGACCCGACCGCATTGTGCTGGGTTCAGTCGGACCCACCGGAATACTACTGATGATGGGCGAGGTTAGTGAGGAGGAACTGTATGATGCATTTAAGGAACAATGCATAGCCTTGGCGGAGGCCGGTGCAGATGTAATCTGTATAGAAACCATGACCGCTATGGATGAAGCACTTCTGGCCATCAAGGCAGCCAAGGAGAATACCAACCTGGAAGTAATCTGTACCATGACTTTCGACAAAACCATTCAAGGCGATTTCCGGACCATGATGGGTGTTTCACCGGAAGAAATGACCAAGGCATTCCAGTTCGCCGGTGCAGATATCATTGGAACGAATTGTGGAAATGGGATGGAAAACATGATCCCAATTGTGGCCGAAATCCGGAGAACCGATGCTGAAATCCCCATCCTGGTACATGCCAATGCAGGAAAACCGCATTATCACGATGGGAAAAACGTTTTTGATGAAACTCCTGAAATCACTGCTTCTTATATTCCCAACCTGTTGAAGGCCGGAGCCACTTGCATTGGCGGATGCTGCGGTACAACCCCGGATCATATCCGGAAAATCAAGGAAGTATCGAGTGGAGTGTGACCAGTGACTGGACATTTGTTTTTTGGATATTGTGATTTGGAGTTTACGAATGGGGATGACCAGTTGCTGATGCCTGATGTTTTTCCGGATGAAGAACATGACGAATGGAAGTAATTCAATACCAGATCGTACTGGTCAATCTGGACCCGACCATCGGAAGCGAGATTCAGAAGACCAGACCCTATGTGGTTATCTCCCCTGACGACATGAACCGGCATCTGCAAACGGCTATTAGCTTCGTGTCACCGGCTCAGTCTCCAAACCCTGGAAATTCCATCATCGGAATAGATGCACTCGCCCGCCTTGACCTTCTTCCACAAATAAGGTCACAGGTACACACCGGGATGTTTTCGAGCTACGACCAAACCGGTGGAAATGATGACGGGTTCAGCGGCAAGTATTCTTTTCTGAGAAAAGAGGGCGAAGGCAATCTGGTCATAGCAGAAATGGAGGGGCCGGGAGTGATTTACAGAATGCACATGCCTGGACCTCAGGATGGTGACATCGAGTTTTATTTCGATGGCAAAAAGACCCCCGGGATATCGATGAAAATCACAGACATGGTCGACGGAAAACATGCCCCATTCCTGGAACCACTTGTCGGTTCCGGCGTGGGTGGAAGGTCTATCTATGTACCCATCACGTATCAGGTTTCCTGTAAGATTATCGTAAAAGCTCCCATATTCTGATTCTATGATATAAATTATGCAACCTATCCCAAGAACACGGTGGTAACCACCTACCAGAATCCCCCGACCCCGGAATGGAATCAAAAGATTAAAAGGGTTAGTGAGATCCTGAATGCCACCGGAACGGATATTTCAAAGTACCTGGTGGAAGAAGGTACCCGTATTGAAACCAGCAAGTCAAATATATCAGTGTTCTCGGGTGGAACCACCGAACTGTTCCGTCTCGACCAACCCGGGTGTATCGTTGGATTAAAATTGGGACCCTCCAAAATTTTTGCAGGCAAGGACCGTGACCACGTAATAAATATATATTGGGATAACGAAACGACTCCAGCAGTATCCTGTCCGGTCGGAGATTTTTTTGGCTACAGCTTTGGCGAACCGGCTATTAAATCGCTGTTTCTGGGAACATCGGACGATATGAATTACATCTACCTTCCCATGCCCTTCAGCAAGTCGGCACGCATCGAACTGGTTTCCGCACGAGGCGGGTCGGATGCCATTGCCGTACAGGCCGAAGTTCAATATGCATTCTCAGGCCAAAGGAAAGATGAAGCACGTTTTTATGCCTACTGGCATCGCGAAAATCCCTGCACCGAAGGGCAACCCAATACCTACCTGAAAACCGGAGGAAATGGACATGTCATCGGGGCAATTCTGCAGGCACAAGGTAAAGTGGTAGGCGGGACCCCGTTTTTTGAGGGCGATGATGTAGTGACACTCGACGGAACAATGGCCATTCATGGTACCGGCTCCGAAGACGGATTCAACGGAGGTTGGTACGACGTACCGGCACGATGGGAAGAGCGGGCCTCTTTTCCGCTGAGTGGCTGCCTCGACTATAAAAAAACCTCAGCCGTACCGGTGGATATTGCTGGATGATCCCTGATGCCTATGTTTTCAGAACCTATATTGATTACACCATTGAACACGGCCCCGAAGGTAATCTCGAAAAAACGGATTATACCAGTGTGACTTTTTTCTACTCTAAGACCAAACCAACTGCTGACCTGTCCGTTCTTCCTGTTTCAGCCCGACATATTGATGATCCTGAAAAAATCGTGTTTGTTCCCGGTTGGAATCTTCCCATCCACTCCTCACCCCTCAGCAATGGAACCATCGAAAAGAAAGCCACTAAAATCGGTAACCGGCACGGATCAGGGTATCATCGGGATGTTCCAACACGACAGCCCGCTTGGAGAGCCTGTGGATCTTTGGTCGGAAAGAACCCTGTTTCCACTGGCACCAATATGAAATTGGTGGAAATTATTCTCGAAAGGGTGTATTAACCTTTGTACCTTTTCTCAACTTCGCTCCAGTTAACCACATTCCAAAAGGCAGTGATGTAGTCCGGCCGACGGTTCTGGTAGTTCAGGTAATAGGCATGCTCCCAAACATCGAGCGCAAGGATTGGTGTTCCCTTAACTTCGGCTATATCCATCAAAGGATTATCCTGGTTTGCTGTGGAAGTAACCACTAACTTCCCTCCTGATTTTACCAGCCAGGCCCAACCGGATCCAAATCGCGTGGCAGCAGCGGCAGCAAATTTTTCCTTGAATGAATCAAAAGATCCGAAATCAGCTTCAATAGCTTTCAGCAATTCTCCTTGCGGGTTTCCTCCGCCGTTCGGACTCATCACGGTCCAGAAAAGGTTATGGTTAAAGAAACCGCCGCCGTTGTTGCGGATCCCC
>JBBQOG010000280.1:0-4872 GCA_038330665.1 Bacteroidales bacterium | reverse complement strand
GCACATCCATGAGGGGAGCGGTTATAATCTCTACGGGGACATTTGAATAATGTGTCGTGGATTTTTCCATTTATCTGGTGGTTCTGCATCTATACCCACAAACATCAAAATATGGATCAGAAATTCAGGAACCAATTCCGTTCAGGTTCTACCCGTCTTTCTTCCTGGGATTCCGGAGCATTACCCTTTTGTAGTATTGGACTCGTTTGTTATTATGCCAAACCACCTTCATGGCATCCTACTCATTTGCAAAGAGGACAGAACCGGCTGGCATCCAAATCAATTCGGTCCCCAATCGCGGAACCTGGGTTCAATCATCAGAGGGTTTAAGGTCTCGGTGAAACAATTTGCTAATGCCCAATCCATTCCATTCAACTGGCAATCCAGGTATTTCGACCGGATCATAAGGAATGACAGGGAATTGAACCAGATTCGCGATTATATTCGAGATAACCCAAAAAATTGGTTAAGGAGGTTGGGCGAACAACGGGGGCCGTAGAGACGGATGATTATCCGTCTCTACTACCGGCTAATATCCCAGCTAAATCCTATTGCAAATTAGCTCATCTATTTCGTTCTGGCTATTTTTATCCAATAGAATTTGTGATATTGCTTCGTATCAAAAACAAGTGAGGACATGAGAAATCAATTGTTTAGCGCGGGCAGGATAATTGCCTTTACAGTGATCGTCATTTGTCTTTTTACCCAATGCTCGAAAAGGGTAAATGAGCTTTCCGAAAATCATTTCGCACAATCCACGGATATGGCAAACAAGAATGGAATGAAGTTTTTGGCCGAAACCGGCTGCCAGCGTGGCCCATATCTATGGGAAGAAAGTGGTCGCAGTTGTCACATTTAACCCACATTTAGACTAGTCGCAGATGCGACACAGAAAACCCATTTACCCATTCATGCCTCTTAAATTGGTTACATCAAGTGCCTGCCTTGCCTTGCTAAACCCGGTATTTTGCGCAGGCTACAAAGGTCCGGTCCCTCAAAAGGAATACTCACCAGAAAACCCACCCAATATTCTCATTCTGACCGCAGATGACCTCGGCTATAATTCGGTGGGTGCTTACGGATGCGGGATTGCTAACATTACCCCGAACATCGGAGCGGTTCTTGATGCACTTGCTGAAAGCGGACTCGCTGAAAACACGATCGTAATCTTCCTAAGCGACCATGGTGCATCGTTTCCCTTCTCGAAATCACAATGTTACCTGAACAGTTCAAAAACACCCCTGATTGTAAGGTGGCCGGGTAAAGTGCTTCCCGGGACGGTCGACAGCACTCACTTTATATCCGGCGTTGACCTGATGCCTACCGTCATGGAATCGGCTGGCCTCTCTTTGATTCCTAACCTCGACGGGAGAAGTTATCTTCCCATTCTTCTGAATAAAGAGCAGGCTGACCAGATGTTATTCCCTTGATGCCGGCGTATGGCATACCCTAGGTGGCCGATCATTGCTTCGCGAGGGCATGCCAACCCTGGGGGACCTGTTCAGCGCCAACGGATATGAAACAGGGATTTTCGGAAAATGGCATTTGGGCGAAAATTACCCGTTCAGGCCCATGGACCGGGGATTTAGTGAATCCATCGTTCACCGGGGTGGCGGAGCAGCCGGAAGCCCCAATTACTGGGGAAATGATTACAATGACGATACCTATGTTCACAACGGGGTCAATCAGAAATAGGAGGGCTATTGCAACACGACCTGGTTTACGGAAGCTATTAAATACATCAGGAAAAATCGAAAAAAGCCATTTTTCTGTTACATAACAACCAACCTTCCGCATGCTCCATTAACCGTGGACGAGAAATATGTTGAACCTTACAAGAATGAGGTATCTGACCGGTTGGCCCATTACTATGGAATGGTGAACCAGCAGGACAGATTGCGTGTATGTAAAATACCTTGGGGGAGCAGAACCCGGATCACTAACTGATTACCTGCCCTCGGTACCGGATGAAATACTGAGAAAGGATTATACGCAAAAAGTTGTTTTGTTTGATTGAGGCAGGATATATCATGAAGTGAATATTTCAAGACTTTCACTATTGCCTGTAGGAAGGATGGTGCCAGCGGAACGGGGTGTTTGCCCGGGGACCCGCTATTATTACCAACTGGAGTATGGAACCCATTCCAACTTTACTCAAAGGGGGAAACCCGGCAGTTTTTCAACCCTTCCAGGCCAAAAATCAGACTAGCTTAACTCAGATTCCGGAATTGGTTGACAGACCCAGAATAATTTTCACCGTCTTTTTTGCCTCCATCCTAACCCAGATAATCAAATCCTCTCCCTCCGGCCCCTTCCGGATACCCTGCCGGAAATCCTTACCAGGCAAACGCTTTTGACCATCAATGGTTAGAGTTGACAACTGATTCCCCCAGTTCTTAATAATGATGGCCGGATTAATCAGGGGTGAACCATCAGAAGCCTCCATCACAAATGAACAGGGAATCAATTCCCCAGCTTTTGTCTTTTCAACCTGATAGGCCCTTTCTGCCTGATCATAGCTTCCCCCGCTGTAGCCGCCGGACGTAATCCGCATTCTGGGAGCCTGCAGCCACGACTTAGCCAGGGGTACCAGCTCATCAGCCTTTTTATCCGTCATACCCTGCAGCATAATTCTCGTGCGTGTACGATCGGTACGCGCATAGTCATTCCACTGCACAAAGGTGGTCAGGTTAAAATGGCTGGGATGATCGGGCGTGGTCACCCACCTGCCGTCGCCCGGGACCTGGGCCACGGGCCAGTGGTTCCACCATCCGAACACCGACGGCACCGGGTCCTGCCGGTAGCCCGTGCCCATGTGAGCAGCATAGGTTCTGAAATAGGGTGATTCCCACTTCCCTTCCACGGTTTCCACCGGATCCGGGGATATAATAAAGAAAGGCCGGTATTTTGATTTGAGATTAACCCATGACATATTCGCGCCTTTAGGTTCGGGCATTTCAATTTTCAGCTCCTCATCCCAGGTATATTTCTTCACCTCGCCCAACATGTTTACCAGGGAGACCGCATCCCGTTCAATCACATCATCAGGATATTTGCCGGGAGGCAAAACGATAATCTGTTCCTCCCAGTCGTGCTTGCGCATGGGTTGGGAATAATGGAGCTCCATTTTCCGCACACCTACCTGATCGGGATAAATAATATGGAATTCATCAACCCACTCCCCCCTGCCATCATCACCCACGGCCGCAAAATCATAAAAAGCATCGGATAGCGGATACCGCCAGTGGATAACCACACGCGCTTCGGTGTTTTCAATCAGCCTCACATGCGAATACCGGCATTGGCGGTCCATGATCGGCTCGGCACAACTGACCACATCACTGCCCCAGGTTTCGAGCCATTCGTTCGTATACCAGATCCCGTTTTCGGTGACCCAGCAGGGAACAAAACTGGCTCCCCTCCAGAACACCAGCTGTACCGGCGATTCATCAAACCGCACAAACAGGTCAGGCACCTCACTCACCCGCCACAACTCATCCCATTCCTTGTAATAATCCAGCTTCGTGTAAAAGGCCCCGAAGGTTCCGGACCCAACAGGCCCTGTCGGCAAATGATCGCGTTTGCTTAAAGCCGGCACCGGCATAAATCTTTCTGCTAAAAACTCACTCCGGATCTCCTCATTCGCTTTTGCTTTGCCCGATATCTTGACCTCATCCAATATACCATCCAGGAAAAAATACATGTTGGGTGTAGTCAGCTGGAACTCATTCCAGGTCTGAGGGTTATTAGTCCGGCCTATCGTCAGCGGAACATCCCGTGCGGGAATATAATTGCCCTTAATATCAGTGGACGCCGCCAATATTCCGTTGATAAAGAGCGATATCTTTTTATCAGGCTCAAAGACAGCGGCTAAATGGGTCCAATCCCTCAATGCAATCTTCTTTTGGCTGGTGGCCTCATACCACGAACTACCGGCGGCAATTTTAAAACCGATCCGGCCATCCGGATCAATCCCCAAAAAGAAGCCCTTGACTTCCGGATATGAACAATCCACCACCGGTGCCCATGACCACGGAAAGCTGGCCAGCGCAATCCACGACTCAACCGTGAAAGCACCTGTTAAACTGGTTGAATTATTAGGATTCCTCCGGATATAGGTTCGAAATCCATCGAGTTTTATGGCCTTCCCGCTTATGCCCGGCACATATTCAAAATTTCCATACAGCGAATCTCTTTTCTGCTGGATAGTATCGAAAACAAAATGGCCGCTTTCGGCATTAAAGGTCCACCAGTTAACTGCCTGTCCGTTAATTGGTTTTTGGGCAATAGTTGTCAACTGAGCATAAGAGGATGTGGTGAAAAGGGCTGAAATGAAAAACACACAGCCACAAACCGATTGAATAAAATTTTTAGATATCTTGCTCATAATACTGATTTTAATCACACGTGTATTTTAATAATTCCTGATATGTCCCTTGTGTACCTTTGGTTTAAAATGATGAACCTCCTGATTGTTTTATTCAGTCCGAATAGCTGCAAAAAGATAGCAGAAAAACCTGAAATTAAACGACCCAATATTCTGGTGCTGATCTCAGATGATCAAAGGTGGGATCAGCTCAGCTGTGCCGATCATCCACTGATACCGGAATTAAAAACACCGAACATGGACCGGATTAATGATCCTCAGTATGCCGAAATCAGGAATCAATTACGGAGAAGGTATGATCACTACCTGAAATCCCTTAAAAATTGATTGATCTCGTCGACATCAGACAGAAAAAATTCCTCTATGAAAATTGCCCAAAACCTGATACTTAATTCATTTCTCGTTTCCCTGGTTGGATGCCAGGCTCAAGAAACGAAGTTGCCCAATGTGGTGATTATTCTGGCTGATGACCTGGGATATGCCGA